>JAHWKC010000002.1 GCA_019348095.1 Pseudomonadota bacterium
AGCAGGTCGTCGTCTAGGCGAGCTCGAGAGTGACGTCGACGTTGCCGCGGGTGGCCCGGCTGTACGGGCACACCTGGTGCGCGTCGGCCATGAGCTGCCGAGCGGCCTCCTCGTCGAGGGTGGGGAGAGCGCCGACGAGGGTGACCGCGAGACCGAACGCCTGCCCGTCGAGGCCGAGCCCGACGCGGGCGGTGATCGAGGAGCTGGGCTGGAGTGACCGCTGGTTCATGGTCTCCGCGCTGGGTCGCGAAGGCACCCGGCCGATCATGCTGGAGGTGATGGCGTTCTTCGACCGCCAGCGCGCCGAGGCCGCCGAAGCCCAAGCCGGCGGCAATGCCCCCTGAGCCTGCGCATCGCATGGCTCCCTCCTTGGGCATAGGGGGGGTGGGGAGGATTCGCTCGGCTCTGGAGGTGTCGCGCCGGGGCGGCGCAAATCCCCCAACGGCCGCTTTTTCAAATAGGCCGGGCGCGTGCGCGTCCAGAGCGCCGGCCGCCGATGGAGGGCACAGAAGGCGTGCCCACCCTACGCAGCCGCGGGGGCTCGGCTCTACTCGGAGCCAACGCGCAGGCGTAAAAAAACCCGGCCGAAGCCGGGTTTTTTCGGGCGCTGCCAGCGGCCGGTCAGGCGGCCTTGAGCGCGTTGATGCGGGCGCTCAGGCGGCTCTTGTGGCGGGCGGCCTTGTTCTTGTGGATCAGGCCACGCGCGCTGAAGCGATCGAGGATCGGCTGAGCGGTCGCGAAGGCGGTCTCGGCGCCGGCGGCGTCGTTCTCGCCCAGGGCCTTGAGCACCTTCTTGACGGCGGTGCGCAGCATCGAACGCTGGCTGGCGTTACGGGCATTGCGCACGACAGTCTGCTTGGCGCGCTTCTTGGCGGACTTGATGTTGGCCACGGCGTATTCCTGGAAACAAATAAGAGAGAGAAAAAGAGGGCATCGGGCTTGCGGAAGACAAAGCTGCGCAACACCAGACCGAAAAGTATGGGCGACTCGACCGGCGCGGTCAAGTATCGGCCCACGGGAGGCCCGGCATGAGCGCGCTGGGCGTTCCAGGCACCCCCGGGGCGCCGCCGTCGACCGGTCCGGAGCCGCCGCGTCCGCCGCGCGACCCGGGAATGCTGCGCTCCACCGCGGTGTTCAGTGCGATGACGTTCCTGTCGCGGATTGCCGGCGCCGCCCGCGATGCGATCCAGGCGGCGCTGTTCGGCGCCGGGCCGGCGGTCAGCGCGTTCGTGGTCGCCTACCGCATCCCCAATTACCTGCGGCGGATCTTCGCTGAGGGCTCGTTCTCATCGGCGTTCGTGCCGGTGCTCACCGAGCTCAAGCAAAAGGGCGACCAGGAGGCGCTGCAGGACTTCCTCGACCACGTTGCCGGTGCGCTGCTGGCGGTGGTGGTGCTGGTCAGCGGCATCGGCATGCTGCTGGCGCCGTGGATCTCGCGGGCGTTCCTGATGTTCGCCGATGCCGACGCCGCCACCGTGCCGCTGGCCGCGGACATGTTGCGGATCACTTTCCCGTACCTGACCTTCATCTCGATGACGGCGCTGGCCGGTGCGGTGCTCAACAGCTTCCGGCAGTTCGGGCTGCCGGCGCTGACGCCGGTGCTGCACAACCTGGCGGTGATCGGCGCAATGCTGCTGCTGGCCGGGTACCTGGATGTTCCGGAAAAGGCGCTGGCCTGGGGCGTGCTGGCCGCCGGCCTGCTGCAGTTGCTGCTGTTGTGGCCGGCGATGGGGCGGCTGGGCATACGCCCGCGCTTCAGGTTCAACCTGCGCCACGCCGGCGTACGCCGGGTCATGAAGCTGATGCTGCCGACGATCTTCTCGTCCTCGGTGGCGCAGGTGAACCTGCTGGTCGGCACCGCGTTCGCCTCGCTGCTGGTGGTGGAGGCGCAATCGTGGCTGTACTACTCCGATCGCCTGACCGAGCTGCCGCTGGGGCTGTTCGGCGTGGCAATCGGCACCGTGATCCTGCCGCAGCTTTCGCGCAATCATGCCGATGCGGACGCCGCGGGCTATTCCAAGTCGCTGGACTGGGGACTGCGCACGGTGCTGCTGGTCGGCATGCCGGCCGCGCTCGGGCTGGCGCTGCTGGCCGAGCCGCTGACCGCGGCGCTGTTCAACTATGGCCAGTTCACCGAGCTCGACACGCGCATGGTTGGCTACAGCCTGGTCGCGATGAGCGTCGGCATTCCGACCTTCATGCTCAGCAAGGTGCTGCTGCCGGCGTTCTTCGCGCGGCAGGACACCCGCACGCCGATGCGCGCTGCGGTCATCACCGTGGTCGCGAACGTGCTGCTGACCGTCGCTCTGGTGACCCCGCTGTGGATGGCAGGCTATCTGGGTGCGCACGTCGGGATCGCCGCAGCGACCGCCCTGGCCGGGGTGCTGAACGCCGCACTGCTGTGGCGTTACCTGCGCCGGCAAGGCGTCTACCGGCCGGAGCCCGGATGGGGCCGCTGGGTGCTGCGCATCGGTGCGGGGTTGGTCGCGATGGCGATCGCAGTGCTCGTGGTGCGGCAATGGGTCGGTGACTGGACTGCGCTGACGCTGTGGTGGCGCTGGCTGTGGTTGCTGGCGGCGGTGGCCGCGGGTGCGGCCGCGTACGGCCTGACGATGGTGCTGCTGGGGCTGCGGCCGCGGCATCTGCGGCATTAGGATGCACGCGGCCGCGTCACTCCACATCGCGGGCATGGCCCGCTCCTACACAAGCGCGGTGCCTTTGTAGGAGCGCCCCATGGACGCGATCGCTTGTCGCGCGGTCTTGGTCGACAGGCATCGCGCGCATGGGGCGCTCCTACAGATGTCATCGCGCGTGCCTGGACATGCCCGGCTGCCGGTCGCGCGCCGGTATACTCCGGCGCGATGAGCAGGCTGTTTCGTGACGTGGAGGGCGGGCCGCGGTGCCCGCACGGCAGTGTGGTCTGCATCGGCGCATTCGACGGCCTGCACCTCGGGCATCAGGCGCTGGTGCGCCACGCCGTGGCCCGCGCGCGCGCGATGGAGCTGCCGGCGGTGGGGCTGACGTTCGAACCGCTGCCGCGCGAGTTCTTTGCCGCAGACGCGCGACCGCCGCGGCTGCTCTCGACCAGGGCCAGGATCGAGCGGCTGCTGGCGCTGGGTTTGGACCAGATCGGGCTGCTGCGTTTCAACCGCGCGCTGACCTGCCTGGACGCCGAGGCGTTCGTCAGGCGTGTTCTGGTGCAGCGGCTGTCGGCGCGCGAGGTCTGGGTCGGGCCGGGGTTCCGCTTCGGCAAGGCACGTGGCGGCGACATCGAGGTGCTGCGGCGGCTGGGTGCGGAGCTCGGATTCGCCGCACACGAGATCGCGCCGGTGGCGGTCGATGGCGAGCGCGTGTCGAGCACGCGTATCCGCGAGGCGCTGCAGGTCGGCGACTTCGCCACCGCCGAGCGCCTGCTCGGGCGCGCCTACGTGATCGACGGCCGCGTGGTCCGCGGGCGCCAGCTCGGCCGCGCCCTGGGCTATCCGACCGCGAACCTGCGCCACGCACGCCGCACGCCTGCGCTCGGCGGCATCTTCGCCGGTCGCGTGCACGGGGCAGGCGAGCGGTCATGGCCGTCCGTCATCAGCTTCGGGACGCGGCCCACCATCGACGGCAGCGAGCCACTGCTGGAGGCGCACCTGTTCGACTTCCGCGGCGACCTCTACGGCCGCCGCATCGCGGTCGAGTTCGTGAGCCGGCTGCGCGACGAGGAGAAGTTCGACGGCCTGCCCGAGCTCGTCGCGCAGATGCACCGCGACGCCGCACAGGCGCGTGACCTTCTTTCGCACGACCAACGACGAGCTTTCGCGTGACTTCCGACGCCCCCGCAAATCCCTACAGATCCACCCTGCACCTGCCCGCCACGGAGTTCCCGATGCGCGGCGACCTGCCCAGGCGCGAGCCGGAGACCCTGGCGCGCTGGGAAGGCGACGGCCTCTACGCGCAGATCCGCGAAAAAGTGCGCGGCCGCGAGCGCAGCTTCGTGCTGCACGACGGCCCGCCCTACGCCAACGGCCCGATCCATATCGGCCATGCGGTCAACAAGGTGCTCAAGGACATCGTGGTCAAGTCGAAGCTGGTGTCGGGCTTCGATGCGCCCTACGTGCCGGGCTGGGACTGCCACGGCCTGCCGATCGAACTGGCGGTCGAGAAGAAGCACGGCAAGATCGGCGACAGGATCGACGCGGCGACCTTCCGCGCCAAGTGCCGCGAATACGCCGCCGAGCAGATCGACCTGCAGCGCCGCGATTTCAAGCGCCTGGGCGTGCTCGGCGACTGGGAAAATCCGTATCGCACGATGGATTTCCGCTACGAGGCCGACATGCTGCGCGCGCTGGCGAAGATCGTCGAGCGCGGCCATCTGGTGCGCGGCGCCAAGCCGGTGCACTGGTGTTTCGACTGCACCTCGGCGCTGGCCGAGGCCGAGATCGAATACGCCGACAAGCAATCTCCGGCAGTGGATGTCGCCTACCGCGCGAAGCACCCCAAATCGCTCGCGGCGCTGTTCGAGGTTGCCATCACCGATGAACACCTCGAGCAGGGCACCGAAGTCGCGATGCCGATCTGGACCACGACGCCGTGGACCTTGCCGGCGAGCCTGGCGGTGTCGGTCGGCCCAAAGCTCGATTACGTGCTGGTCGAAGGCCCGCGCAATGCCGCCGGCGGCCGCCGCTTGCTGGTCCTGGCCGAAGCGCTGGCCGGCACGGCCCTTGCGCGCTTCGGCGTCGATGAGGTGGTCGTGCATGGCCGCGCCACCGGGGCCGAACTCGACGGGCAGGTGCTGCAGCATCCCTTCGCTTGCAGTGGCGGTGCATATGCCGAGCGCGACATTCCGGTGCTGGTCGGCGACCACGTCTCGGCCGAGGACGGCACCGGCGTGGTCCACACCGCACCCGGCCACGGCCAGGAGGATTTCGCGATCGGCCAGCAGTACGGCCTGATCGAGAAGTACAGCGCGGCGCAGCTCAATCCGGTGGATGCGCGCGGCGTCTACCTGCCCAGCACCCCCCCGGTGGCCGGCGTCGAGCTGGCCGGCATGCATATCTGGAAGGCCAACGAGGCGATCGTCGAGGCGCTGCGCAGCAGCGGCCGGCTGCTCGCGTTCGCCCGCATCGGCCACAGCTATCCGCACTGCTGGCGGCACAAGACGCCGGTCGCATTCCGTGCCACGCCGCAATGGTTCATCTCGATGGAACGCGCCAAGCTGCGGCGCGACGCGCTCGCGGAGATCGGCAAGGTCGCCTGGGTGCCCGAGTGGGGCGAGGCGCGCATCTACGGGATGATCGAGGGACGCCCGGACTGGACGATTTCGCGCCAGCGCTACTGGGGCGTGCCGATCGCCCTGTTCGTGCACCGCGAAACCCGCGAGCCGCATCCACGCGCGGCCGAGCTGATGCGCGCGGTCGCCGAGCGCGTCGAGCGCGAGGGCGCCGATGCCTGGTACGCGCTGGATCCGGCCACGCTGCTCGGCGCGGAGGCGGCGCAGTACGAGAAGGTCACCGACATCCTCGATGTCTGGTTCGACTCCGGCGTCACCCACGAATGCGTGCTCGCGCAGCGTCCGCAGGACGGCCTGCGCAAACCGGCCGACCTCTACCTGGAAGGCTCCGACCAGCACCGGGGCTGGTTCCACAGTTCGCTGCTGACCGGCGTGGCGATCGATGGCATCGCGCCGTACCGGCAGGTGCTCACGCATGGCTTCACCGTCGATGCGCAGGGCAAGAAGATGTCCAAGTCGCTCGGCAACGTGGTCGAGCCGCAGAAGGTCATCAACGCGATGGGTGCCGACGTGCTGCGGCTGTGGGTCGCCTCGGCCGACTACCGCAACGAGATGTCGGTGTCCGACGACATCCTCAAGCGCAGCGCCGACGCCTACCGCCGCATCCGCAATACCGCGCGCTTCCTGCTTGGCAACCTGCACGGGTTCGACCCGGCCGCGCACCTGCGTCCGCTGGAGGACATGGTCGCGCTGGACCGCTGGATCGTGCATCGCGCCGACGAGCTGCAGGGCCGCATCCAGGCCGCCTTTGATCGCTACGACTTCGCCGAGGTGGTGCAGATCCTGTCGAATTTCTGCAGCGTCGACCTGGGCTCGCTGTACCTGGATGTGACCAAGGACCGCCTGTACACGATGCAGCAGGACTCGCGCGGCAGGCGCTCCGCGCAGAGCGCGATGTACCGCATCGCCGAGGCCTTCGTGCGCTGGATCGCGCCGGTCCTGAGCTTCACCGCCGACGAGATGTGGCGCTACCTGCCGGCCACCACCGAGCACGGGCCGCGCGAGGGCAACGTGCTGTTTGCAACCTGGTACCAGGGGCTGGCGCCGCTGCCGGCCGATGCGCCGCTGTCGGCGGAGGAGTTCAAGCGCCTGCTCGGCCTGCGCGAGGACGTCAGCCGCACCCTGGAGCCCATGCGCGCGGCCGGCGAGATCGGCGCGGCACTGGAGGCGGAGATCGCGCTCAAGTGCGGCGTGTCCGACCAGAACTGGCTGGCGCCGTTCGTCGATGAGCTGCGGTTTTTGTTCATCAGCGGTGACGTGGCGGTGATCGCCGACGACAGCGCCAAGGAGATCACGGTCGGCGCCGCGGCGACCGACAAGGCCAAGTGCGCGCGGTGCTGGCACTACCAGGCCGATGTCGGCGCTCATCAGGTCCATCCGGCCTTGTGCGGGCGCTGCGTGGACAACCTCGACGGCAAAGGCGAGGACCGCCGCTGGTTCTGATCCGTAGGGTGGGCACGCTTCATGTGCCCACCATCGCCTCGGTGCGATTGGTGGGCACAAAAAAAACGTGCCCACCCTACGATCTACGATCCCGTTCCGTGATCGTCCGGGGGCACCGGCCCGCACTTTTCGGCGACGAATCATTCCGCACCGAGGCCCTCGGATCCCCGCCTCCGCGGGAATAACGACGCAACAGCAACACCACCACACCTCACGATCACAGTGAACCCGGCCTCGCTGGGACGAGCAAAAAAGCACATGCAGAAACCCAAACCCAACGCCCTGCCTTGGCTCGCCGTCTCCGCCCTGGTCCTGCTGCTCGACCAGCTCAGCAAGCTGTGGGTGCTGACTTCCTTGCCCGAGTACACCGCCGTCCCGGTGATCGAGGGCGTCTGGAACTGGTATCGCACCTACAACACCGGCGCGGCCTTCAGCTTCCTGGCCGATGCCGGCGGCTGGCAGAAGTATTTCTTCGTGGTGCTGGCGGCAGCCATCACCGGCCTGCTTGGCTGGTGGCTGGCGCGCACGCCACGCAGCGACTGGAAAACCGCCCTGCCATATGCGCTGGTGATCGGCGGCGCAATCGGCAACGTCATCGACCGCCTGGTCCATGGCCACGTGGTCGACTTCATCCAGTGGCACTGGCGGGACCACTACTGGCCGGCGTTCAACATCGCCGATTCGGCGATCGTGGTCGGTGCGGTCGGGATCGCGCTGTACGGGCTGTTCAGCGGCAGCAAAACCAGCGCGCGCGGGCAGGGGTAAAATCGACGCCATGGACGTCCTGCTCGCCAATCCCCGCGGCTTCTGCGCCGGAGTCGATCGCGCCATCGAGATCGTCAACCGCGCGCTCGAGGCGCTCGGTGCGCCGATCTACGTGCGCCACGAGGTCGTGCACAACAAGTTCGTGGTCGACGACCTCAAGCAGCGCGGCGCGGTGTTCGTGGAGGAGCTCGACGAGGTGCCCGATGGAGCCACCGTCATTTTCAGCGCGCACGGCGTGTCCAAGGCGGTGCGCGAGGAGGCCGAGCGGCGCGCACTGAAGGTGTTCGACGCGACCTGCCCGCTGGTGACCAAGGTCCACCTGGAAGTCTCGCGCCACTGCCGGGCCGGGCGCGACGTGGTGCTGATCGGCCACGCCGGCCACCCGGAGGTCGAGGGCACGATGGGCCAGTGGCGGCGCGAGGCCGGCGCAGGCCGGATCCACCTGGTCGAGGACATCGACGATGTCGCCACCCTGGTGGTCGATCAGCCGGAGAACTTCGCCTATACCACCCAGACCACGCTGTCGGTCGACGACACCCGCGCGGTGATCGAGGCGCTGCGTGCCCGTTACCCGGCGATCCAGGGCCCGCGGCACGATGACATCTGCTACGCCACCCAGAACCGCCAGGACGCGGTGCGCGAACTGGCCGGCCGCTGCGACCTGGTGCTGGTGGTGGGTTCGGTCAACAGCTCCAACTCCAACCGGCTGCGCGAACTGGCCGAACGCGAAGGCGTGCAGGCCTACCTGGTCGACGGCGCGGACGAGATCGACCCGTGCTGGATCGAAGGCCGCACCCGCATCGGCGTGACCGCCGGTGCCTCGGCCCCGGAAGTGCTGGTCCGTGGGGTGATCGATCGCCTGCACGCACTCGGTGCCGCCAAGGTGACCGAGCTGACAGGCAAGCCGGAGAACATGGTGTTCGCGCTGCCCAAGGAGCTCCGGCTGCAACTGGTCAGCTGAGCGTCGCGCGTCCGACGCGGCCGAGCAGGGCGCGCAGCTGTCGAAGTCGAGATCGGTACACCCAATCGAGCGCATAGGCCGGCGCTTCGGATGACGACACTCGTGTGCCTCCGGGCATCCCGCCGTCGCTCCGTTTTAAACGATCTGGGCTGCACCTTGGGCGCCGGCACGATTGGCGGTGCGCCCGGCTGCCCGGCTGCCCGGTCACGGCCGGAGCTCCGACGTGCTCTCGGCGTACCTCGCACGCATTGCTGTGCTCACCGTGTCTTCATTGCATCGCGCCGTCGCGGGTCTCGCCGACGAACGGCGCATCCAACCGCGACAAGGCACGCGTAACCCCCAAGACTTCACGGCGCAGGCACCGAACCATCCGCAGAGTGCCGTGGGGGTAGGACGCGGCCGGCATTCTCATGATGCGGACCGCCAGCAGCAGACCAGGGATGCCCCCGCATCCCCATCCATCATCGAGGACAGCTCCCATGAAACGTACATGCATGGCCGTCGCAGTCGCCAGCCTGGTGCTGGCAGCCGGCGCGGCAACCGGATCCAGCCACCGCGAAGCACCAGAAATCACCGAGACGCCGAAGGTCGACAACACCGACGTCTACCTGTTTCGCAGCTACGAAGCGGGCCGCGAAGGCTACGTGACCCTGATTGCGAACTTCCAGCCGTTCCAGGACCCCTTCGGCGGCCCGAACTACTTCACGTTGGACGACGATGCGATCTACGCCATCCACGTCGACAACGACGGCGACGCGCGCGAGGACATCTCGTATTTCTTCCGCTTCCACAAGAGGTTCCGCAACCTCACCGTGCCCGTCAACGGCAAGAACATCCCGGTGCCGGTGGTCAACATCGGGCCATTCGGCTCGACCCACGAACAAAAGACCAACCGCAACGTCATCGAGACCTACACCCTGGTCACTGCCCATGAACGGCAGAACGCCAACGCCAATGCCCAGCCCGAGATCAGCGTGGCCAGGAACCTCAGTGGTGGCGAGGACTTCTTTCCCAAGCCCTACGACAACATCGGCACCAAGTCGATTCCCGAATACGAGGCTTACGCCGACAGCCACATCCAGCGCGCGGCGCTGAACAAGTGCGCCGGTGAGGCGCGGGTGTTCGCCGGGCAGCGCAAGGAAGGCTTCGCCGTTGCGGTTGGCGAGATTTTCGACCTGGTCCACCTCAACCCGCTGGGTCCGGTGGACGCCGAGGGCAGCGACCTGGACGACAAGAACGTGACCACCATTGCGCTGGAGGTGCCGATCGGCTGCCTGACCGACGGCAGCCCGATCATCGGCGCATGGTCCACCGCAAGCCTGCCGACCCGCGGCTCCGGTCAAGGCCAGGGGCGCGGCCGTTTTGAACAGGTGTCGCGACTTTCATCGCCGCTGGTCAACGAAGTGGTCATCGGTCTGCCGGACAAGGACAAGTTCAACCGATCGCATCCCCGCAATGACAGCAAGTTCGCCAAGTACGTGACCCACCCGACGCTGCCGGAACTGCTGCAGATCCTGTTCCCCAGCGTGGAGGCGCCGAACATGTTCCCGCGTACCGATCTGGTTGCGGCGTTCCTGACCGGCATCGAGGGGCTCAACATGCCGGAGAACGTCAGGCCGGCGGAAATGATGCGGCTCAATACGTCGATCGATCCCACGCCGGTGGAGGCGCAGAGCAATCTCGGCGTGCTCGGCGGCGACCTGGCCGGGTTCCCGAATGGTCGCCGGCCCGGCGATGACGTGGTCGACATCGAGCTGCGCGTGGCGATGGGCGTGCTGTTGCCGGAGGCCGATGCGCCGTCAGGGCAGTTGCCGTTCACCGATGGTGCGACGGTGAGTGCGTCCGAGTTCCGCGTCACCTTCCCGTATCTCAACACGCCGCTTCCGGGCGCGACCGACGACTGAGGTGCCCACGATCCGGCGGCAGTCGTGCTGCCGGGTCGTTCAACGCGGGCGGCGCATCGGGCGCCGCCCTTGGCCCCGATCTGGATGGGGTGGTCGCGTCACGACCCTGTGCACCGGCTTTGCAATTGACCCTCCGGAGCACAGGCCACTACAATTCCGCTCCTTACGCCGGAATAGCTCAGTTGGTAGAGCGGCGCATTCGTAATGCGTAGGTCGTAGGTTCGATTCCTATTTCCGGCACCAGAACGACTCGTACAACCTCATTTGAAAACGGGCCGCGGTTGCACTCGCGGCCCGTTTTTTTGTGTCCGGGCGCCCGGCTATTTGCCGAGCTTTCCCAGCGAGCTGTCCAGCACCCGCTTGAGCTTGTGCGCTGCGCCGTTGATGGCATCGCGCACGGTTTCGGCGTCCTCGGTGGCGGCCGCCGGCGGGCGGCCGTCGACCCGTGCCTCCATCGTGCAGTGCTTGTCATTGCTGCCGGCCTTGCCGGCGTTGACGTCGCTCAGATGCACCTCCACCCGCGTGATCTGGCCGCTAAAGCGGCCCAGTACGCCTTCGACCACGGTTTCGACGTGGCTGGCGAGCGACTCGTCGCCCTTGATGTGGCTGTCGGTATTGAGCTGGATGATCATCTGGACGGGACTCCTGGTGGACGCATCGGGGGAGCTCGCCGGCGCTGGGACGACGAGCGCACCCAAGGTAGCGCAGTGGGCATCGTCTCGATGAGAAGAACAGGTGAGAAGTGGCCGTTCGGCCGCGGCCCGGGAAGCGTGCGCCCCATCCGCGTGTCCATGACCTTCGACAGGGCGGCACCGGTATGGCCTTCTTTTAGAAGAGAGTCGAACCGCGTCGGAAACGGGTCGCTTCACGCCCCGCTGCCGCGCACGCACGCAACATGTTCGTGACTTGCGATCGGGAGTACACCGTTGGCCGGGATGCATCACATCCGCCGCGGCAGCGGGGTGCCGTTGCTGCTGGTCCACGGGCTCGGCGGCAATACCCACTCGTTCGACACCATTCTCAACATGCTTGCCGCCGACCGCGAGGTCATCGTGGTCGACCTGCCCGGGTTCGGGCAGACCCCGCCGCTTGAGGGCGAGGTCTCGATCGGCACGTTGTGCGACGCGCTCACCGGATTCCTCACCGAGCAGGACCTGATCGGCATCGATGCGGTCGGCAGCTCTATGGGCGCGCGGCTGGTGCTGGAACTGGCCCGGCGCGGCGGCGTGCTCGGCGCGGTGGTGTCGCTGGACCCCGGCGGGTTCTGGCGCGGCTGGGAGCGGCACGCGTTCAACGCCTCGATATGGCTGTCGATCCGCCTGATTCGCGTCCTGCAACCGGTGCTGCCGCGGCTGACCCGCCATCCGCTCAGCCGCTCGCTGTTGCTGCTGCAGTTCTCGGCGCGGCCGCGGACACTGCCACCGCAGATAGTGCTCACCGAGCTGTGCAGCTACGCGGAATCGCCGTCGTTCGACGAGTTGCTGCACAACCTGTCCTACGGCCAGGAGCAACAGGGCGCCCCGCGCGGCTCCATCGCCCAACCGCTGGTGATCGGCTGGGGCCGGCGCGACCGGCTCTGTTTTCCGAACCAGGCAGCGCGCGCGCAGGAGTTGTTTCCCGACGCACGACTGCATTGGTTCGAGCACTGCGGCCATTTCCCGCACTGGGACGCGCCGGAGGAAACGGTGCGGCTGATCCTGGCGACGACGGGGGACCACGGCGGGTCCGGGGCTGATGGATCGCTGTCGCGCTAGCGGCACAAGCGAATCTCCCCCAGGTCCTCTTTTCCAAAGAGGGGGTAGATCCACCCGGCTCGCAAAAACGGGTAGAGCCGAGTTTGCGCGGCTGCATGGGCACCTGGAGAAAAGTAGCGGAGCAAGCTCCGCTCTAAGCCCCGGGTATCAGGCGTACTGCATCTTGCGCGCCATGCCGCCATCGGCGATGAAATCCTGCCCGGCGACGAAGCCGGACGCGGGCGAGAGCAGGTAGAGCGCCAGCGTGCCGATGTCGCCGGGCGTTCCGACGCGGCCGACCGGGTGCTGCGCATGATCGACCTTGCGCAGTTTCGATGCCTTTCGCTCCCCGGGCTTGTGCCAGGCGTCGGTGGGAACCCAGCCGGGGCTGATGCAGTTCACCCGCACCGCCGGCCCGGCGCTGATCGCCAGGGCATGGGTGAACGCAACCAGCCCGCCCTTGGCGGCGGCATAGGCTTCGGTGTCGGGCTCCGACTGCCGCGCGCGGGTCGAGGCGATATTGACGATCGCGCTGGAGGTGTCGCCGGTCGCTGCCTCTTGCAGGGCTGCGAGCGCATGCTTGCAGCACAGGAAGGCGCCGCCAAGGCTGGTCGCCAGCCAGCGGTTCCAGTCGGCCAGCGCGAGCTCCTGCAAGGGGCCGCTGTGCGGGTCGGGGATGCCGGCGTTGTTGACCAGTCCGTCGATGCGGCCGAAATGCTTCAGCGCAGCCTGGGTGAAGCGACGCACGTCGGGTTCACGGGCAACGTCGAGCTTGTGGAAACGCGCGCGCTCGCCGACCTGCCATTCCTCCAGGCAGGCCTGGCCGGCGCCGGCGTCGAGATCGCCGATCAGCACCCGTCCGCCGGCACCGAGCACTGCCTGCGCAATGCCGCGGCCGATGCCCTGGGCGCCGCCGGTGACGAGCACGACCCGGTCCTGCATCGGGGCGGCGGGGTGGGGCGTGATGGGCGGGGGCAGTCGCATGGCGGTCTCCGTGGTGGCCGAACATTCCGCCCGAGCATGCCGGTGCGCGCGTAACGGCGCGGCGAGCAGCGCCATTTCCGCCTCCGAAAAAAACACGTGCGCCATCCGTAGAGCCGAGCTTGCTCGGCTGCGCCCTCCGTGCCGACGCAATGCAGCGGAGCAGGCTCCGCTCCACGCCGTCGCGCCTGGAGCTGGCGCGAAACGGGTGTTCACCCGGAGGCCGCGGACGGCTTCCCGGCGTGGCGCCGCAGCCACGCCACCGCGCCCAGTCCCGCGCGGCGGCCACTGGCGAAGCACGCGGTCAGCAGATAGCCGCCGGTCGGGGCCTCCCAGTCCAGCATCTCGCCGGCGCAGAACACGCCCGGCGGCAGGCCGGTCGCGGTGGCATCGAGCATCAAATCGCGATCCAGCGCCTCCAGCCGGACACCGCCGGCACTGCTGATCGCCTCGGCCAGCGGGCGCGCCCGCCGCAGCACCAGCGGCAGGCGCTTGATCGTGTCTGCGAGTTGCTCGGCGTCCTCGCGCCGGGGGCTGGCCAGCACCTCGTACAGCAGCGCGGCCTTGGCCCCGGTGAGGCCGGCCTGGCGGCGCAGGTGCTCGCTGAGGCTGCGGCCGGCGCGGGGCCGGCCCAGATCGCGCCGCAGCCGGGCCAGGTCCCGGCCCGGTGTCAGGTCGAGCCGCAGCGTCGCGTGGCCGTCGCGCTCGATCGTGTCGCGCAGGGCCGCGGACAGCGCGTAGACCAGGCTGCCCTCGATGCCGCTGGCGGTAACCACGCATTCGCCCTGCAGCGACTGCGCGTCCCCGGCGGCATCGTGCCAGTGCGCGATGACCGGCTTGAGCGGCGCGCCGGCATGACGGCTGGCGAAGTGCGTGCTCCAGTCGATGTCGAAGCCGCAGTTGGACGGCCGCAGCGGCGCCACGTCGACGCCGTGTCCGGCCAGCCAGTCCTGCCAGGCGCCGTCGGATCCCAGCTCCGGCCAGCTGCCGCCGCCGAGCGCAAGCACCACCGCGTCGCCGCGCACCTGCAGCTCGCCGCCAGGCGTGTCGAAGCGCAGCGCGCCAGCCTCGTCCCAGCCGATGCAGCGGTGCTGCACGTGCAAGCGGACGCCGGACTCGCGCAGCCGCCGCACCCAGCCGCGCAGCAGCGGCGCGGCCTTGCGGTCCAGCGGAAACACCCGGCCGGAGCTGCCGACGTAGCTGTCCACGCCCAACCCGCGCGCCCACTCGCGCAACGCGGCCGCATCGAAGTCGTCCAGCCAGCGGCCCACCGCCTCACATCGCTCGAAATAGCGCGCGTCGAAGGCGGGGCGCGGTTCGCCGTGAGTCAGGTTGAGCCCGCCCTTGCCGGCGATCAGGAACTTGCGCCCGACCGAACCCTTGGCCTCGTACAGGTCGACCTCGAACCCGGCCGCGCGGGCGATCTCGGCGGCCATCAGCCCGGCCGGGCCGCCGCCGACCACGACCAGGCGCGGGGCAGATGTGGGTTCAGCGGACATGTCGGGGAGGGGCTTTGGCGTGGGCGCCATTATGCCCACCGCCCTGCCGCGTGACCGGGCGCGCGCGTTCTGCCAGGCCAATGCTGCCCGCACGGCCGATGCTCGAGGCCGATTCGCGATTGCGTGCTCAAGTTCCCGCCGCGAAGGCCGCGATCCTGTCGGAGCGGGAACTCGCGTGGGCGGGCCCGATTGCCGGCCCGGCGCCACACGCGCCGGCTCCTTCAGCCCGGCTCATGGCCGCACGGTGATGATGTCCGCTTCAGGGGATTCGACGCCGCTCGTCTGGGCGCACTTGGCTGCAACGGATCGAGAGCCGTTTGCGCCGACTCACGCGCAGCCCTTCGCGGCTTGTACGCGGCCAAGGCCGACGGGCGCGACCGGGTATCGGTGACCGCGTGACGGTCCCGGCGGGTGTTCAGTCGGCCGGCTCGAAGCGCGATGCGCTGCTGAGCAGCCAGGCGAGCGCCGACGCACGGTCATAGAAGCGCTTGAACGGATAGTGCCGTGCGTCGGCGAGGGTCTCGACCACCGCATTGAACTGCTGCGTGCGGCTGCCGACGAAGGTGATTCGGCACTGGCGCAGCTGCGGATCGCTGGAGATCAGCGAGGCGAACGCGCTGGCGGAGGCGAGTGAGTCCAGGTGCGCCTTGGCCTCCAGGTAATCGACCATGATCCGCCGATAGCCGGTGCTGTCGAGCAGAACCAGCGTTTCGTTCATCGCCTGGATCCGGCTGCCGATCGACACGCAGCCGCGGTAACGCACGTCGATCAATTCGTGCCCGTCGTCGGTACTTACCGTATACGCCATCGACTCCCCCTGATGCGGCGGCGCAGGCTGCGGCGATCGCATGAACCGCGCATGTGCGGTGGTTCACAACCCCGGCGCGGTGTTTTGCTCGCGACCGTGGCTTGTCAGTTGTCGGCCGATGCGCGGGTTTCTTGAGCGGTGGCCGCAGGCAAGCATGCGGATCGCACCGGTGCGCGACGGTGCTCGGGTATCGTCTGCAGCCTCGATCCTGTGGAGACTGCTGCATGCCCATCCGTACGCTCGCCGCCTCGGCGATCCTGGTCTTCGGCGCCGGCCTGTGCGGCGCCGGGCTGGCGGCACCAGCTGCGCCGACGCCCGGCGCCGCGGCATTGCCGGCGCAACTGCGCGACTTCGATGGGTATGTCCATGGCGTGCGCGAGCAGTTCCAGGTGCCCGGCATCGCGGTGGCGATCGTCAAGGACGGCGAGGTGGTACTGCAGCGCGGCTTCGGCGTGCGCGAGATCGGCGGCGATGCGCCGGTCGATCAGCACACGCTGTTCGCGATTGCGTCGCTGACCAAGGCGTTCACCAGCGCCTCGCTGTCGATGCTGGCCGATGACGGCAAGCTCGAACTCGACGACCGCGTGATCGACCACCTGCCGTGGTTCCGCATGGCCGATGCGTATGTCACCGGCGAGATGCGCATCCGCGACCTGCTGGTGCACCGCAGCGGCCTGGCGCTCGGCGCCGGCGACCTGCTGTACTGGCCGGGCACCGACTACAGCACCGAGGAGGTCGCGCGCCGGCTCAAGCACGTGCCGCTGAGCGGGCAGTTCCGCGGCCAGTACGCTTACGACAACATCCTCTACGGCGTTGCCCAACTGGTGATCGAGGCCGCCAGCGGAATGCCGTATGAGGCATTCCTGCGCACGCGGATATTCCACCCGCTCGGCATGCAGGACACCCGCTTCAACAGCGATGCGCTGCTGCCGGGCGACAATGTCGCCAGCGGCCATGCACGCGCCGACTTCACCGAGCTGCAGCCGGCGCCACGTTTGAGCTGGGCCAACGTCTCCGGCGCCGGCGGGCTGTATTCCAGCGTGCACGACATGAGCCGCTGGATGCGCGTGCAGCTCGATGAGGGCGTCATCGTGCCCGCCCGGGGTGGTGCGGAGGCACGGCGCCTGTTCAGCGAAAAGCGGCACAAGGCGATGTGGTCGATGGTCACGCCGATCCCGATCCGCGAACCGTCGGTGCCGGAGCTGGCGCCGGTGCAGCCGGATTTCCTCGGCTACGCCGAAGGCTGGCAGGTATCGGACTACCGCGGCGAGAAACTGGTGTGGCATACCGGCGGCTGGCCGGGAATGGTGTCGCGGCTGACCCTGGTGCCGGAGCACGAGCTTGGTGTGATCGTGCTGACCAGCGCCGAGCTCGGCGGCGCATTCAATGCGGTGACCATGCGTGTGCTCGATGCCTACCTCGGTGCGCCTAAAACCGACTGGACCGCCGCGTATGCCGCGGCGCTGGACCAGGCGCAGGACAAGGCCGCTGAGGATTGGACCGAGCACCAGGCGGCCCGCGACAAACGTTCTCGCCCGTCGCTGCCGCTCGCCGAATACGCGGGCACCTATCGCGACCGGTGGTACGGCGACGTGGTGATCAGCCAGGACGATGGTGAGCTCACGATCAGTTTCGCGCGCACGCCGCAGTTGGCCGGCACCCTGTCGCACTGGCAGCACGATACCTTCGTGGTGCGCTGGAACGAGCGCTGGCTCAATGCCGATGCGTTCCTGAGCTTCTCGCTCACGCACGATGGTGAGATTCGCGAGGCGCGGATGGAGGCGATCTCGCCACTGACCGATTTCAGCTTCGACTTCCATCACCTGCGGCTGATGCCGGCGAAAGAGGACGAATAACCAGCCGCATGTGACACGAGAACCTGCCCCCGTAGGAGCGGCTTCAGCCGCGACTGGCAACCGGCGCGCGCCTCCGGACCGCGATCGCGGCTGAAGCCGCTCCTACGGCAAACCGATTACGCACTGAAAGGAGTATCCCCAATGTCCTACGTCCGCTGCCTGCGCGGCCTTGCCTCCGGTGTCGAGTACGACGCCGACGTCCCGATGAACCTCGACCCGGTCGACGGCCGCCCCGTCGAGATGGTGCTCGATCTGGAGCGCCTTGCCGCCGAGCAGCCCGACGCGGCCTGGTATGACCCCTCGCGCAAGGACATGTGGCGCTTCGGCGGGTTGATGGCGCTGGACGTCAAGCAGTCCGACGACGCCCGCCACATCGTCGCGCTCGGCGAGGGCGCCACGCCGCTGCTGGACTACGCGCAGCATCGCGTCGCCCATGCCGCCGGCATCGCCTTGCAGGTCAAGGAGGAGGGCAAGGCCCACCCCGGCTTCGGCGCCAACCCGACCCAGAGCTTCAAGGACCGCGGCATGGCGATGGTGGTCGCGCAGGCGCGGCGGCTCGGCCTGGACAAGCTCGCGGTGCCGACCCAGGGCAATGCCGGCGACTCGCTGACCCGCTATGCGCTGGCCGGCGGGCTGTCGGTGGTGGTGGCGATGCCGGACGACACCCCGATGCCGATCCAGGGCAATG
The DNA here is from genome assembly GCA_019348095.1 of Pseudomonadota bacterium. Classification (GTDB taxonomy): domain Bacteria; phylum Pseudomonadota; class Gammaproteobacteria; order Xanthomonadales; family Xanthomonadaceae; genus Novilysobacter_A. The sequence goes on from JAHWKC010000002.1 coordinate 17,917, forward strand.
TCGCCGCCGCGGCGCACCGCCATCCCGGGCGCGTGCAACTGGAGCTGGCCGGGCCGACCATCCGAGAGTCAGGCGCGCTGCTGAAGGAGCGCTACATCCCGCAGGGGTATTTTTCGGTCGCGACGTTCCAGGAGCCGGGCTGGCGTATCGACGGCAAGAAGTCGCTCGGCCTGGAACTGGCCGAACCATCTCCCGGGAACACGCGCTGGTCGCTGCCCGATGCGGTGATCTACCCGACCGGCGGCGGCACCGGCGTGCTGGGGATGTGGAAGGCCTGGGACGAGCTGGAAGCCTTGGGCCTGATCGGGTCGCAACGTCCGCGGATGCTGTGCGTGCAGAGCGAGGCCACCGCGCCGCTGGTGCGTGCCTTCGACAGTGGCGCGACCGATACGACTGCGGTGGAGGCGGGGCAGACGCTGGCGACCGGACTCAACGTGCCGGGCGGGGTCGGGCATTTCCGCGTGCTGGAAATCATCCGCGCAAGCGGCGGCGCGGCGGTGGCGGTGAGCGAGGCGGACATCGCGGCCGAACTGTCACGCGTCTGGCGCGATACGCGCTGGTGGATCAGTCCTGAAGGCGCGGCCTGCCTGGCCGCGCTGCCGCAATTGCTCGACCGCGGGCTGGTCAAGCGCGGCCAGCGGGTGGTGGCGGTCAACACCGGCTCGGCGGAGAAGTACCTGCCGGCGCTGCGTCACCTGCTGTAGGCGGCCAAAGCACCAACGCCCTAGCTGCACGATCCGGCGCGCTCGAGGTCCGCCGGATCGTCGCTCTTGACCGGACCCGGTACCTGCGCGTCGCCGACCACGCAATTGCGGCCAGTGTGCTTGGCCTGGTACAGGTGGCGGTCGGCGCGGTTGATGATCTCGTCGTGCGACGGGTCGACCCGCGGGAACAACGTACTCACCCCGGCGCTGACGGTGACCTGCTTGACCGTGCTTGCGAACGCGTGCGGGATCGCCAACGCCTCGACGTCGCAGCGCAATCGCTCGGCCACGCCGACGGCGCCGGCTGCATCGGTGTCGGGCAGCAGGATCACGAACTCCTCGCCGCCGTAACGCGCGGCCAGATCGCCGGTGCGGGCCGCGCCCTGCTGCAGGGCATCGGCGACCCGACGCAGGCATTCGTCGCCCTTCTGGTGCCCGTAGTTGTCGTTGAAGCGCTTGAAATCGTCGATGTCGATCATCACCACCGACAACGGCCGGTCCTGCCGCGCCGCGCGGCCCCACTCTTCTGCGAGCTTCTCGTCGAACGTGCGCCGGTTGGCGATGCCGGTCACCGAGTCCTGTGACGATATCCGCTGCAGCAGTGCATTGGCCGCGGCAAGCTCGCGGGTGCGCTCCTCCACGGTGGCCGAGAGCAGGCGCTCGCGCGCGTGCAGGCTGCGCATGCGCAGGCGGTACAGCGCCACCACCAGCAGCGACGACGCGCCCAGGCACAGCGCGTAGAACCACGCGGTGCGGTAGAACACCGGCGCCAGCCTGAACCCCACCGCGGCGCCCTGTTCGTTCCAGACGCCGTCGTTGTTGCTGGCGATCACCTCGAACCGGTAGCTGCCGGGCGGAACGTTGGTGTAGTAGGCGCTGCGGCGGGTTCCGGCGTCGACCCAGCCGTTGTCGAAGCCCCTGAGCCGATACCTGAAGCGCACCTGGTCCTGCGCGACCAGGCTCAGGGCGGTGTAGTGGAATTCGAAGTTGCCGTCGCCGGGCGGCAGCTCGACCTCCACCGCAGCCTGCGCCGCCGGGGCCTGCGCCGGCCCGGCCTGGCCGGACGCGAATTCAACCCGCCGCCCGTCGGCCAGGACCTGTTCGATGTGGACCGGCGGGACCAAGGTGTTTAGCGGTATCGACGCGGGATCGACCGCCACCACGCCGGCGTCGCTGGCGAACCACAGTCGCCCGTCGGTGCTCCGCCACCCGGCCGGTTGCGAGCCGCCGTTGAATCCGCCGCGCAGCCCGTCGGCCTCGTCGTAGGCGGTGCTCGCGATGCGGTCGATGCGGCCGTCGGCGAAGGCGTCCAGTTGCGCCTTCTCCACGCGCAGCAATTGGCTCGGATGGCTCAGCCACAGGTCGCGGCCGTCATCGAGGATCTGGTACACGGCCGCCTTGTCCAACCCGCCTGGGCGGGCAAAGGAAAACAAACGTCCGTCACGGTAGCGGCTCAGCCCGCCGTCCTTGCTCCCTACCCAGACCGTGCCTTGCGCATCTTGGTGCAGGGCATAGACGAAGTCGCCGGCCAGGCCGTCCGCGACCGTCCAGGTGGTGAGCTCGCCGTCGGCGATGCGCACCAGCCCGGCGCCGTTGGTGCCGACCCACAGCGCGCCATCGCGGGCCGGCAGCAGGCTGCGCACGCCGTGGCCGATGGCCTCGTGGTCGGCCGCGACCGGGCTGAAGCGGCCGTCGTTCAGTCGCCCCAGGCCCTCGGAGCTGCCGACCCAGGCGCCACCCTCGCTGTCGCCGGCAACGGCATACACCAGTCCGCGGATGCCCTGCTCCGGGCCGAAGGTCTCGAACACACCGTCGCGCCAGAGGCTCACGCCGGCGCCGATCGTGCCGACCCACAGTCCGTCCTCGCCGCCGGCTGCGCCACGGCCGGCCAGCGAAACGACATTGTCGCTGGCCAGTCCGTCGGCGGCTCCTAACGCGGTGAAGCGGCCGCCGCGGAACCGGTTCAGTCCGCCGCCCTCGGTGGCGACCCACAGGGCCTGGCGGGAATCCTCGTAGACCCCGTAGACCCGGTTGTGCGACAGGCCCTCGGCGGTGGAGTAGTGGGTCAGCTTGCCGTTGCCGAACCGCTCCAGCCCGCTGGCGGTGCCGACCCACAAACTGCCCTCGCGGTCCTGCAACAGTGACAGCACCAGGTCATCGGTGAGCCCCTGCGGCTGGGCGTAGGTGCTGAAGCGCCGGTCGTGCAGGCGCGTCAGTCCGCCGTCGTAAGTCGCGATCCACAGGCTGCCGCTGCTGTCCCTCAGCAGGTTCACCAGGCGGTCGTGGCCGCTGCCGTTGCTGGCGATATAGCGCGAGAAGCGCCCTTGGCTCAGACGCGCCAAGCCGCCGCCGTAGGTGGCGACCCAGATCGCGCCGTCCTCGTCCTGGTGCAGGTCGAGGATCAGGTCGCTGCCGAGCCCGTCTTCGGCGCGGTAGGTGGTGAACTGGCCATCGCGCAGGCGGCTCAATCCACCGCCGTAGGTGCCGATCCAGATGGCACCGTCGCGGTCCTCGACGACCGGGAATACGCGGTCCCCGGCCAAGCCGTCCGCGGTGGTGTAGCTGGTGAACACCCCATCCTGGAGCCGCGAGACGCCGCCGCCGGTGCCGATCCACACAGCGCCGTCGCGCCCCTCCGAGATGCGGTAGACGATGTCGTGGACCAGCCCGTCCGCGGTGGTGTAGCGCCTGAACCGACCGTTGCGCAGCCGGGTCAGGCCGCCGCCGTAGGTGCCGATCCAGAGGTTGCCGTCGAGGTCCACGTGCAGCGCGCGGATGTCATCGTTGCCGATCTGCGGATGATCGCTGGACTGGAACCGGGTGAAGCGGACGCCGTCGAAGCGGGCCAGCCCCGCGCCGGTTCCGAGCCACAGATAGCCGTCCGGGGTCTGCGCAATCGCGTTGACCCGGCGGTCGGGCAGGCCCTGCTTGGTGTCCCAGACGTCGTGGACCAGCTGGGTGATCGCCTTGCCCGGATCCAGCGTCACCGGGGGGGTGGGGCGGGCGGCGGCAGGCGCTGCGCTGCCGAGCAGGCCGGCGGCCAGCAGCAAACAGGCCGCCACGCGCGCCCAGCCGGCGCCCGCCGGTCGAGCGATCGCGTCGCGCGGCAAGCCGTTCGCTCGCGCTGCACGGCCGGCGTTGATGAAATCTCGTGGCTGCAAGTCGGTTCCCCCGGGGCATATTACGGCGCCTGGCGGGAATCCTTGAGCGGGTGCTCCCCGCGCGCGGGTCAGCCGCCGCCGGTCGCTCCGGCGTCGGCATCGGCACGCGCGAACACGATCACGTGTTCCAGGTCCAGCCGGATGCCGATGCGCTGGCCGATCGCGTGGTCGTGGTGCGAGGGTACCAACGACTGCACCAGATGGCCGCTGTCGAGCCGCAGCGTATACAGGAACTGGGCGCCGCGGAAATGGCGGTGCACGATCTGTGCCTGCACCGGCGCATCGTCGTCGTGGATCACGTCGTCCGGGCGCAGCAACACTTCGACCTGCGAACCCAGCGCCTCGGCCAGGTTGCGGGCGGTGGCTTCGCCGAACGCGGTGGCGATGCGGCCCTCGCCGATGATGTTGGCCGGCAGGAACGCGCCCTCGCCGACGAAATCGGCGACGAAGCGGCTGGCCGGGCGGTGGTAGAGGTCATAGGCGCGGGCCCATTGCTGCAGCCGGCCGTCGCCGATCACGCCGATGCGGTCGGCCATCGCGAAGGCTTCGATCTGCGAGTGGGTGACCAGCAGCGCGCCGACGCCGGCGTGCTTGAGCGCGGCGCGCACGTCCAGCGCCAGGCGCTCGCGCAGGTCCGGGTCGAGGCTGGAGAACGGCTCGTCGAGCAACACCAGCCGCGGCTGCGGCGCCAATGCGCGGGCCAGGGCGACGCGCTGCTGCTGACCGCCCGACAGCTCGTGTGGATGTCGCTCCGCGGTGTCGGCCAGGCCGACCAGATCCAGCATCTCGCGGGCGCGCGCATCGGCCTGCCTGCGCGGCTGGCGGAACAGGCCGAAGCGCACGTT
>JAHWKC010000300.1 GCA_019348095.1 Pseudomonadota bacterium
CGCCGTAGTTGACGTCGGCCGGCTCGGCCAGGAAGCGCAGCACCAGCTCGCGTTGCTGGCCGATGTCGCCGTCCGGCGCTGGAGTGCGGACCATGGATGACCTCCTGTTGCGGGCTATGGAGCAGCCTGCCGACCTGCGCGTGGTGACGGCATGACCGCGCGGGCATGCCCAGGTTTTGTAGGAGCAGCTTCAGCCGCGAGCTCTTGATTGAAGGCAAGGGCATTTGACACGGATCAGGAAAAAAAGGCGGATCAAGCGCATCAAGCTTTTCCTGCACAGAAGGCTTTTGCCTTCATCCGCCATTTTTCGCTCTGATCCGTGTCAAAGGATCTTGCCCCCCAGATTGCGACTGGAGCCGCTCCTACCAGGCACGCGCTCGCTGGCCGGGATCGGAGCAATTGACCACACTGTCGCATCGCTCACGCCGATTCCGCGTGCCGCCCAGCCTCCATGGACCCGCACGATGCCCTATACCCCGATCGTCGCCACCCTCGGATACGTGCTCTCGCCCGACGGCCGTCAGGTGCTGCTGGTGCATCGCAACGCGCGACCCGGCGACCAGCACCTGGGCAAGTACAACGGCCTGGGCGGCAAGATCGAGGCCGACGAGGACGTGCTGGCCGGCATGCGCCGTGAAATATCCGAGGAAGCCGGTATCGCCTGCGAGGCGATGTCACTGCGCGGCACGATCAGCTGGCCGGGCTTTGGCAAGCACGGCGAGGACTGGCTCGGTTTCATCTTCGTGGTCACCCGCTTCAGCGGCACGCCGCTGGATCGCAACCCGGAAGGCACGCTGGAGTGGGTCCCGCTGGACCGGCTCGACACGCTGCCGATGTGGGAAGGCGACCGCGAGTTCCTGCCGCTGGTGTTCGACGCCGACCCGCGGCCTTTCCACGGCGTCATGCCGTATCGCGAGGGGCGGATGGTGAGCTGGCAGTATTCCCGGTTATGAACCGCGGATGTGACTGTCGGATGTGAGGTAGCGATCACGCCCGCTCGCGCACCGTGTAGTCCATGCCCACCGAGAACGGTCCGGTCTCGACGAATCCGTACCTGGCGTACAAATGCCTGGCATCACCATCGGCAAACAGCGAGACGCTGGCCGAGACCGGCGCGTTGGCACGCAGCCAGCCATCCAGCGCGTCCATGATCCGCTTGCCAAGCCCGCGCTTCTGGTGGGCCGGCTCGACCGCGATATCCACCACTACGAAGAAGCAGCCGCCGTCGCCGATGATCCGGCCCATGCCGATCACTTCCCCGTGGTGCAGCACGCTGACGCCGCACAAGGTGTTGCGCAGTCCGCGCTCGGCGGCATCGGCCGACTTGGCCGACAGGCCGGTGGCGACGCGCAGGCGGCGATAGTCGTTGCAGTCGGGGAAGCGTTCGAGCAGCGTGTAGCCGACGGTCGTGTCGGTCGGGGCACTCACGACACCGCCTCGCGCGATTCGGCCGCGTCGCCCCCGGTCACCCCGACATTGCTCGACGCCGCGTCGTAGACCGCACTGTCCAGCAGCCCGGTTTCCCGCGCCACCAGCACCGGCACCAGCATCTGCCCGGTGACGTTGGTCATGGTGCGCATCATGTCGAGCACGCGGTCGATCGCAACCACGAAACCAATCCCCTCCAGCGGCAGGCCGGCGGCGCTCAGCACCAGGGTCACCATCACGATCGCGGTGCCGGGCACGCCGGCGGTGCCGAAGCTGCCGAGCACCGAGGCGATCAGGATGATCAGGTACTGGGTCGGCTCCAGGGTCAGGCCGAAATACTGGGCGACGAAGATCGAGGTCAGCGCCGGGTAGATCGCGCCGCAGCCGTCCATCTTGATGCTCGCGCCCAGCGGCACCGCGAACGCGGCGTAGTCGCGGTCCACGCCGAGGTTGTGGGTGACCGAGCGCAGCGCGACCGGAAGCGAGGCGAAACTCGACGAACTGGCGAACGCCACCTGCATGCCCGGCGCGGCGCCGCGGAAGAACCGCAGCGGGTTGAGCCCGTGCGCCAGCAGCAGGCCGCCGTAGGTCAGCACGATGTGCAGCGCGCAGGCCAGGTACAGCGCAAACACGAAATTGCCCAGCGGCAGCAGCTTCTCGAACCCGTAGGCGCCGACCAGCGCGGCAATCAGGCCGAAGGTACCCAGCGGGGTCACCTCCAGCACGAAGCGGGTCACCTGGATCATCACGTCGCTGGCTTCGCCGACCAGCCGGCGCACCTGCGCGGTGCGGTCGCCCAGCTTGACCAGGGCGAACCCGACCAGGCCGGCGAACACGATCACCTGGAGGATCTTGCCCTCGCTCAGCGCGCGGAACGGGTTGGCCGGCACCACGTCGAGCAGCACCTGCACCGGCGAGGGCAGCTCGCGCACGGTGTAGTCGGGCGCCATGCTCAGCCCGGCCACGCCGATGCCGGGCTGCAGTATCCAGCCCACGCCCAGCCCGATGCACACCGCCAGCGCGGCGGTGACCGCGAACCACAGGAACGTGCGCCCGCCGAGCAGCGCCACCGATTTCTGCCCGTGCAGCGAGGCGACCGCGTTCATCACCGCGAAGAACACCAACGGCACCGCGATCATCTTGATCAGGGTGACGTACAGCGTGCCGAGCGGGCCGAACCAGCGCTCCGCATCCGGCCCAAACGCCCAACCCGCCAGCGCCCCCAGCACGAAGCCGGCCAGCACGCGCTGCCAGAACGGGATGCGGAGCCAAGCCTGGACCAGTCTCATCGGCGAACCTTCGTCGGCCCGGACCGGCCGCTTGCATGGGGAGTATCGGATCAGCACCTTAGCGGAGGCACCGGTCGGCGGCGAGTGCACGCACGCGCCACACCATCCCACCGCGGCAACAGTGGCGCGGCATAATCGGCGTTTTCCGCCGGGTTCCTGTCGATGCTTCCACCGCGCGCCGCGTGTCTCGCCCTCGTCGCCACCGCAATGGCCGGCGCCTGCGCCGGCGCGTCGCCGGAACGCGCCGATCAAGCCGCCGCGGCGCCGCTCGCCAGCGCAATGACCGTCGAGGTGCCTCCGATCACCCGGCCCGACGGCGAAACCGCTGCCTGGTGGTTCCGCGACGGCGCCGCGCAGGCCGCCGCACGGGGCGCGATGGGCGGCCGCGCGAAGAACGTGATCCTGTTCGTCGGCGACGGCATGAGCCTGACCACGGTCGCGGCCGCACGAATATTTGCCGGGCAGCAGGCCGGTGGCGCCGGCCCCGTGGACGGTCGTGGCGCCCACCACCGGCGCCAGCGGGGCGCTGACGCCCACGCCGCCGGTCGTGCCGACCAGCTCGGCCACCACCGCGGCATCAGCGGCACGATCGGCACCCGGGAACGCCAGGCAGGCTGTGGGGTTCGGCGTGGCCGTGGCCACGGCCTCGGCGAGGTCGGCCTGGACCTCACCAGCTCCCACCCGGACGAAGCGCACGACCCGCCCGGCAGCCAGAGGTTCGGCCACCCGCAGCCCGCCGCC
>JAHWKC010000301.1 GCA_019348095.1 Pseudomonadota bacterium
TGACCGGTCGGCTCGGTGGCCGGGGTGCGCCGGCGGGTCCGGCCTAGGGTTCGGCGCACGAAGGCCCCCGACCGGAAGGGTCCACCGTGTCCGATCCGCTCTGGCCGCGAGCGTCGACCTGGCTCGCGCGCGACGACCGCGACCCGGCCCTCCACGTCCTCGGGCTGCCGACCTCCTCCGCGTCGATCAGCCCCAGCGAGGCGTGGCGGACACCGGCGGCGCTGCGCGAGATCCTCGCCCGGTTCAGCACCTTCGACGGCGAACGTGGCATCGACCTCGAGGACCTGCGGCGCGCGTCGCGGGCCGGGCTGCTGGCTGCCGTCGGCGGATTCATCGTGCCGTTCACCGCGGGCGTGGTGACGATGCTGCTGTTCGGCGCCCTGGCGCCGCTGACGAGCGCGGTGGTGACCGGGAGCGACCCCAGGCTCGTGGCGACGGCAGCCGGGCTGGCGCTCGTCAGTGCGTTCGCCGGCGCGGCCGAGGGCGCGCTGCGCGAGGCGAAGGGGACCGCCGACGACGTCGCCCAGGAGCTCGAGGAGAAGCAGGCCAAGCTCGCGGGCCTGGCCCAGCGCTTCGAGGCCGCGGGCGCGACCCTGATCAACACCGGCATCGGCTGGCACGAGGCGCGCATCCCGACCATCGTGACCTCGGTGCCGCGCGCTGCGTTCGCCGGTATCACCGCGCGGCTCAAACCGGAGGTCGGGCTGCCATTGATCGCCACCAACCGGATCAACATGCCGGAGGTCGCCGAGCGCCTCCTGGCCGCCGGCCAGGCCGACATGGTCTCGATGGCACGCCCGCTGCTCGCCGATCCGGCCTGGGTCGCCAAGGCCCGCGATGCCCGCAGCGACGAGATCAACACCTGCATCGCCTGCAACCAGGCCTGCCTGGACCATGTATTCGAAGACAAGCGCGCCAGTTGCCTGGTCAATCCGCGCGCATGCTCGGAGACCGAGCTGAACTACCTCCCCACCGCGACGCCGTTGCGCGTGGCCGTGGTCGGTGCCGGTCCAGCCGGGCTGGCGTGCGCCACGGTCGCGGCCGAGCGCGGCCACCGGGTGACCTTGTTCGACGCCGCCGGCGAGATCGGAGGACAGTTCAATCTCGCCAAGCAGATCCCCGGCAAGGAGGAGTTCCACGAGACCCTGCGTTACTTCGCACGCAGGCTGCAACTGCTCGGCGTCGATGTGCGGCTGCGAACACGCGCGGAGGCATCGGCACTGGCCGATTTCGACCATGTCGTGCTGGCCACCGGCATCGTTCCGCGCGACGCTGACATCCCCGGCATCGATCACCCCAAGGTCTGCAGTTACATCGATGTGCTGACCGGGCGGGTTACCGCGGGCAGCCGGGTGGCGATCATCGGCGCGGGTGGAATCGGCTTCGATGTCGCCGAATTCCTGGTGCATGCCCCTGCGGGCGCTGAAGGCGGCCCCTCGCTGGATCCGGTGCTGTGGCGCGCCGAATGGGGCGTGGACCTTGCGTACACCGACAACCGCGGGGGGCTGGCAGTCGCGCATCCCGAGCCGCCCGTGCGCGAAGTGTGGCTGCTGCAACGCAGCGCCGGCAGGCCCGGCGCGCGCCTCGGCAAGACTACCGGCTGGATCCATCGGGCGACGCTCAAGGCCAAGCGGGTGAAGATGCTCGGCGACGTGACGTACCTCGGAATCGACGACCGCGGCCTGCGCATCAGCATCGGCGGCGGCGAGCAGATACTGCCGGTGGATCACGTGGTGGTGTGCGCAGGCCAGCAACCGTTCAAGCCGCTGCTCTCCCAGCTGACCGGCGCGCGCGGGGCGGTGCACGTGATCGGTGGTGCCGACGTCGCCGCAGAACTCGACGCGAAACGGGCCATCGAGCAGGGGAGCCGTCTGGCGGCTGCGCTGTAGTCCCAACTTCTGACCGGAACGGGCTCCGTCACGAAAGCTGAACAGGGCGTCTGCTGCGGCCCTGTCATGAATCCGGAAAGCCAGGCGCCGCAGGAGCTGCCGCCCGTGACGCACACCTGAACGGGACGAAGACCGTGATCCAGGCCTGACGGCCATTCACCTGCCGTTTACCTTGTAGCGGCTACCGTGCGCCAACTTTCAGCCACCACCCATGTGGCACCCATGCCGCCCCCGCTCTTGTTAGGGGAACGGTGACGGGGCAAAGCGCGCCAAAGAGCCGCCGCCCTCCCCATTACGCCATGCCGGCCCACGTTGATCGACGCGTCTTCCGAAAGGAAGCGTTGCCGAAGTGCGGTCCGGCGCAACGGAGCAAGGAGCTGGACCGATGAAGCTGGACTGGATCTTGTGGTTGTCCTCGGCACTGACGCCGCAGGCGGCCGATTCACTGTGCCTGAGCGCGACCTTGTACCTGGAAGCCCGCGACCAGTCGGTGCGCGGACAGCAGGCGGTCGCCGAGGTGGCGCTGCGGCGCCGCGACAGCGGCCTGTGGGGCGACACCACCTGTGACGTGGTCACGGCGCGCAAGCAGTTCGCTCCCACGATCGTCTCCCCGAACACGCGGATCAACAATTTCGATGCCTGGTCCGACGCGGTGACGGTCGCGTTGGAAGCCGAGCGCAACTGGGCACTGCCGCTGGGTGAACGCAAGGAAATTGTTCCCGGCGCGAGCCATTTCCTGGCACACGCCATCGCCGCGCCGAGCTGTGTGCGCGCCGTGTCGGGCGAGATGAAGAGCTCGCGGCCGATGGACTCGTTCGAGTGGCCGTCGGCGAGCATGCGCAGGACGTCGCGCTCACGCTTCGTCAGGCCGAGGTCGCGTCCGGGAGTCGACCGGATGAGCACGTCGGCGAGCGCAGGGTCGATGTACATCCCACCGGTGCCGACGGTCTCGAGCGCGCGCACGAGCGCGTCGAGCGGCGCGTGCACGCGCAGTTCGCGCAGGGGCTGCTCGACGAGGTCCGAGGCCTCCTGGACGCCGGTGTGCCGCCGACGGCTCGGTCGCGCACGGCCAGCTGCTCGAACCCCGACAGCGCGACCTCGTCGCTGCCATCGGAGGCCGAGACGTCACCGCGGTAGGTCGCCAGCCGCGGCTGGGGCCCGGCGTCGACCCGCCAGGTGCCGCGCCCGACCGCCTGGACCCCGTCGACGACCAGGGTCCGCGGCTCCGGGTCGTCGACCAGCACGCTGCCGCGCTCGACCGCGAGCCGACCACCATCGACCAGGGCGCGAACGCCGGCAGCGAGCACGAGCCGCCCCCCGTCGGCGGTGGTGCGCGTGGAAGCCGAGTCGATGCCGATGTCGAGCACGTCGGTGGTGTAGAAGAAGGAGCGCCAGTACCAGCCCAGCTCCATCCCGCTCACGTTCTCGATCGTGCGGAAGAAGTCGCCCGGGGTGGGGTGCTTGAACGCCCAGCGGCGGGTGTACTCGCGGAAGGCGCGGTCGAACGTCTCGGGGCCCACCACGTGGTTGCGCAGCGCGAGCAGCACCGCCCCCGGCTTGCGGTAGG
>JAHWKC010000302.1 GCA_019348095.1 Pseudomonadota bacterium
GGCACGACGCCGGACGATCCCGGGCCGTAGTCCGGAAGAGCAGCGGCCCCGGATCGCGTTCGCGCCTGGATGTGCTTTGGCCCGATGACGCCGTAGGGGGCGCGGATCGCAAGTGCGGCACAACCGGCCTGCGGAGTGATGCGACACTGCTCGCTGCGCCAGTACCGGGGTCGTGCCGGAACACGCGGTCTCCCGAGCCGGCACGGCCGCGTCGTTGGCGGGCGCGCTTCATTCGCCGTTCGCCGCGCTCGGTTCGCGTTCCCGTACACTGCGCGCGGCGGAGTCGGCCAGACAGTCGCGTCATTCTCACGAATGCCGAGGAAAGTCCGGGCTCCACAGGGCACGGTGCCAGGTAACGCCTGGGCGGCGCGAGCCGACGGAAAGTGCAACAGAGAGCAGACCGCCGAACGGTCCCTCCGGGGATGCGTGGCAAGGGTGAAACGGTGCGGTAAGAGCGCACCGCGAGTCCGGCAACGGACCGGCACGGCAAACCCCACCGGGAGCAAGACCAAATAGGGAGGCAATGCCGCGGCCCGCGGTGCCTCCGGGTAGGTTGCTCGAGCGTATCGGTGACGATGCGCCTAGAGGAATGACTGTCCACGACAGAACCCGGCTTATCGGCCGGCTCCGCCGCTTTTGCTGTCGCGCTTGCGACAGCAAAAGCTCCAAAATTTTCATGAAGCAAAATTTTGGACCCTGGCTTTCGCCTCCAATTCCCCGCCGCTGTCGCGGCGCCCCTTTACTAAAGGGGGCTGCTTGGCGTGGTTGATCGTCGGCAGGCCGATTTCTGCAGTCGCATGCCCGGTCGTAGGTCGGTCTTCTGTAGGAGCGGCTTCAGCCGCGGGCTCTCGGTCACGGACGGTTCGCTCACACGTGGGCCGCAGCCGAACCACTCCCGCCAGTAATTTTTGATGCCGCCACTCCGGACCGGCCGGTGTTTTGCTGCGTTGCGACAATGTGGGCCGGGGTTTTCCTGAACAGACCACAGTGGCCGCGACGGGAGCCGGAATCTCAAAACATTAGACTAAACAAGGCTTAGTGGATAACTCTTGAATAAGACTCTGAAGTGCGGCGCAAGCCATTGATGCACCTGATGAATTTGCGCTGCGGAACTTGTTGACAACCCTATAGGGCGTGCCTAAGGTGGTGATCCGAGGGGAAGCCTGGTTTTTAGTGGGTTTCCGTGGCCGGATCCGCCCCAGCTGGGCGTTTCCATCGACAGGCAGATCCGCCCGCAGAGGCGGGCTTCCACAGGTGCGCAATGTTCCAGGGCGAGACCGCGATCACCATCGACGACAAGGGCCGGCTGGCGGTGCCCACCGCCCACCGGGACGTCGTCGCGCGTGAGTGCGGCAACCGGCTGGTGATCACCTACAGCCCGTTCGAGGCCGGCTGCCTGTATCTGTATCCGATGCCGGTCTGGGAGCGCCTGCGCGATCAGGTCAACAAGCTGCCCAGGACCCGTAAGCACAGCCGCATGATGCAGCTCAAGCTGGTCGGTGCGGCGACCTTCGTGGAGCCCGACGGCAATGGCCGTATCACCGTGCCGGCCAGCCACCGCGCCGCGGTGGGCATCGAGAAGAAGGCCGTGCTGCTGGGCATGGGCGATAAATTCGAGTTGTGGAGCGAGCAGGCGCATCACGCGCAGATCCGTCAGACGATCTCTGATGACGATCTCAGTGACGAGCTGCTCGACCTGCAGCTATGACCGGCGGTGGCATGGAGCGCCCCGATGCGCCCTCCGGCCACCCCCATGCCTCGCAGAAGACGGCCTCGGAGACGCCGGCCCCCCGGCCGCCGTCGCAGCATCTGCCGGTCATGTTCGCGCAGGCTCTGGCGGGGTTGCGGATCGATGCGCAGGGTACCTATCTGGATGGCACCTTCGGGCGCGGCGGCCACGCCCGGGGCGTGCTGGAGCAACTTGGGGCGGGAGCTCGGCTGCTGCTGATGGACAAGGACCCCGACGCGATCGCGGTGGCCGAGCGCGAGTTCGGCGCGGACCCGCGCGTGTCGATCTTCCGCGGCAGCTTTGCCGACCTGCTGCACTGGGATGCGACCGCCGCCGGCCTCGACGGGGTGCTGCTGGACCTCGGCGTGTCCTCGCCGCAGCTCGATGTCGCCGAGCGCGGCTTCAGCTTCGGCAAGGACGGACCGCTGGACATGCGCATGGATCCCGAGGCCGGCGAGAGCGCGGCGCAGTGGCTGGCAACGGCCGAGGAGCAGGACATCGCCCACGTGCTGTGGACCTATGGCGAGGAGCGCATGAGCCGCAGGATCGCGCGTGCGATCGTCGCGCGCCGCGAGGCGCAGCCGCTGACCCGCACCGCGCAGCTGGCCGAGCTGATCGCATCGGTGATGCCGCGAGTGGACAGAAGCAAGCAGCACAAGAGCATCCATCCGGCCACCCGCAGCTTCCAGGCGATCCGCATCCACATCAACCGCGAACTGGCCGATCTCGAGACCGGCCTGGACGCGGCACTGCAGCGGCTCAAGCCGGGCGGGCGCCTCGCGGTGATCAGCTTCCACTCGCTGGAGGACCGCATCGTCAAGCAGGTCATCGCGCGCCACGCCAAGGCCCCGCCGGCCAACCGCCGCCTGCCCGAAGCCCGTGCGTTCGTGCCGGCCCTGCGCATGATCGGCGCCGCCCAGAAGGCGGTCGGCGAGGAAACCGCAAGCAACCCGAGGGCGCGCAGTGCGGTGCTGCGGGTGGCCGAGAAGCTCGGGACCGGGGACGCGGGACCCGGGACCCGGGTCCCGCAAGAGCAGCAGCCGCAGTCGGCACCGGAGTCGCGCAACGACCCCGAATCCAACAGTACCCAGCGTCACAGCCGCGACGGGGGATCCCGCCTCACCCGAGTCCCCGGTCCCGGGTCCCCGGTCCCGGTTTGCGGAGCGAAGCCATGACCCCGCGGCTGCTGCTGACCTTGCTGGTGATCGCCAACGTCGCCTCGGCGTTGCTGGTGGTGCAGGCGCGCCATCAGCATCGGCAGCTGTTCGTGCAGCTGAGCGATCTGCAGAGAGCGCGCGACGAGCTCAACATCGATTTCGGCCGGCTGCAGCTGGAGCAGGCGACCTGGGCCGAAAGCAACCGCATCGACCAGGTCGCGCGCGACCGGCTCGGCATGAAGTTTCCCCGAGGCGGCGAGACCGTGGTGGTGCGGCCATGAAGCAGCGCAACGACAAGGCCGTCCGCGCCGGCAACCCGTGGTGGCGCAGGCTGCCGCTCCTTGGCCAGCGCACCCCGCGTGCACTGCAGCCACGCGGTGCACGGCCTCGTTACAACCTGCGCAACCGCATGATCCTGGTCGGCGGCACGCTCGGGCTGTGCGCGCTGGCGCTGGCCGGGCGCGCGCTCGACCTGCAGGTGATCAACAACGACTTCTACCGCGCACAGGGCGACCAGCGCATCCTGCGCGAGATCGCCATCCCCACCTCGCGCGGCATG
>JAHWKC010000303.1 GCA_019348095.1 Pseudomonadota bacterium
TGCGGCATGGATGCCGCAGTCAAGCCTCCATGCCTGTCCTGAGGTATCGAAGGAGACGGATTCACGGCGTCCCCCGAACGCGCCGGCGCGAGCCGCGGCCCTCATGCGAGCGGTGCACGGCTTTGGCTCGGACGAAGCGAAAACTTTGCTTCGAAGCCGTTCGTGCTTCGATACCTCAGCACGAACGGTGTTGCGGCACGTCCGGACAAGGTCCGGATCGCGCCGCGATATGTACGCCGCTACGTCCGCGGCGGCGCGTACGCAATCAGTCCAGCGACTGCAGCACCGCTTCTGCGCTGGAGACGCGGAACTCGCCCGGGGCTTCGACGAAGAGCTTCTTCACCACGCCGTCCTCGGCGTACAGCGCGAAGCGCTTGGCGCGGGTGCCCATGCCATAGGCGCTGGCGTCGAGTTCCAGGCCCAGCGCACGGGTGAACTCGCCATTGCCGTCGGCCAGCATCATCAATCCGTCCGGGACGTGGTGTGCCTGGCCCCAGGCCTGCATCACGAACGGGTCGTTGACCGAGAGGCAGGCGACGTCGACGCCGCGGCTGTGGAACTGATCGAACAGCTCGACATAGCCGGGCAGGTGCTTCTCCGAGCAGGTCGGTGTGAACGCGCCCGGTACCGCGAACAGCACCAGTCTGCGGCCCTCGAACAAGGCGCCGGTGTCTACCGTTTCCACGCCGTCGCGGATCCGTTGAAGCGGTACTTCGGGAAGGCGTTGGCCGGTCTGGATGCTCATGCGGGGGACTCCGTGGTGGGAAGGCTGAACGAAGTCTAGACGACCCGCTCGGCAAGGCGCATCACACCCGCTTGAAAACTTCGGGCGGGACACATAGCTGAGCGGGGACGGCGGGGCCGCGTCACCTAAGCACCACGAGCCGGTGGCGTCAGGCGTCGTCGTCACGATCCGGTTCAACCATGCCGGTCAGCTTCGACGCTGAAGTCGGACCAGAGCAGTTGAGCCTAGAAGTTCAACCACACCAGATTGGAGTGCATGAAATGAACATCGCTCGGTATCGGCAACGGCCCACCAGCCAAGGGTCGCTGCATAACGAAATCAGGCAAGTGTTCGACAGGCTGTTTGACGACAATTATTTCGATCGCGGCGACTCCGACGACAGCTCCGTGGTGACCAGTCAATGGGTGCCGCGCGTGGACGTCAAGGAGGAAGGCGAGCGCTTCGTGCTGTATGCCGACTTGCCTGGCATCGACCCGGACCAGATCGAATTGTCGATGGACAAGGGCATCCTCACGATCAAGGGCGAGCGCAGCAGCGAGACTTCGAGCGAAACCGATCGGTTTTCCCGCATCGAACGCCGCTACGGCAGCTTCCATCGCCGCTTCGCGCTGCCCGACAGCGCCGATCCGGACGGAATCCAGGCGCACGGGCGCAACGGCGTGCTGGAGATCACCATCCCCAAGCGGCCGGAGTCGGCGCCACGGAGGATCCAGGTGGGGCGGCACGAGAGCGATCGCAACCGCATCGACGGGCCTTCGACCTCGCAATGACGCGGAGACGTTTCTGGGTGCGTTAGTCTAGCTGGCCCGCGGTAATCAAGCCGCGGGCCAGCTTTTTCGACGGGGGAAGGAATGCAGTTCAAGGACTACTACGAAGCCCTCGGGGTCGAGTCCAGCGCCGGCGAAGCGGAGATCAAGACCGCCTACCGCCGGCTGGCGCGCAAATATCATCCCGACGTCAGCAAGGAGGCCGGTGCCGAGGAGAAGTTCAAGGCGGTCAACGAGGCATACGAGGCGCTGCGCGATCCGCAGAAGCGCGCCGCCTACGACCGGTTGCGCGCCCGTGGCTACCGGCCGGGCGATGACGTCCAACCGCCGCCGGCGGGCTTCGGTGGCGGCGGGGGCGGCTACGAGGGCAACGTGGATTTCGAGGAGATCTTCGCCGGTGGCGGTGCCGGCGGCGGCTTCAGCGACTTCTTCGAGAGCATGTTCGGCCGCGGCCGTGGCGGCGCCGGCGCCGGCGCCGGTCCGCAGCGCAGTCGCCCGGCTCCACCGCGGGGCGATACCCGCGCCAAGTTGGCGATTTCGCTGGAGACGGTCTACGAAGGCGGCAAGGTGCGCATCGGCATCAACGGCAAGACCCTGGATGTGCGCGTGCCCAAGGGCATCAAGCCCGGTCAGCTGATCCGGCTGACCGGCCAGGGCGAGCACGGCGACCTTCTACTGGAGATGGAATACGCCGCGCATCCGCAGTTCGAGGTCGACGGCCGCAACGTGGTCCACGTGCTGCCGCTGTCACCGTGGGAGGCGGCGCTGGGCGCGGCTGTCAGCGTGCCGACGCTGGGCGGCCCGGTCGAGCTCAAGATCCCGCCGAATTCCGAAGCCGGTCGCAAGCTGCGACTGCGCGGCCGCGGCCTGCCGGGTGCCCCCCCAGGCGATCAGATCGTAGAGCTGGAAATACTGGCACCCAAGCCGGAGACCACCGCCCAGCGCTCGGCGTATCAGGCCCTGCGCGATGCGTTCGAGGAGGATGGGCGACGGTCGTGAGCCGGAGCCAGGTGCGGCCTCGGCTCACCGCGTATTGGCCGCATATGCGGTGGTCTCTGCATCTGTAGGAGTGGCTTCAGCCGCGATCTTCTGCGACCTTCGGTGACAACTCTACGACGCACCGGAAGCGCCGCTGTCGAAAAGCTCGCGGCTGAAGCCGCTCCTACAACAGCCAGCTGCTGCCTCAGCCCGGTAGCAGCTGCCCGATGATCTCGGCCAGGTCGGTCTCGTTGAACGGCTTGGTGATGTAGGCCTTGGCGCCTTGGCGCATGCCCCAGACGCGGTCGGTATCCTGGTCCTTGGTGGTTACCAGCACCACGGGGATGTGGCGGGTGGTCGGCTCGCGGCAGATCGACCGTGTGGCCTGGAAGCCGTTGAGGTTCGGCATCACCACGTCCATCAGCACCAGGTCGGGGAGCTCGCGCTTGGCCGCTTCGACACCGGCCGCGCCATCCTCGGCCGTCACCGCTTCATGGCCCAGCTTCTCCACGATGCGGCGGATGCCCATCAACTGCGAGGGCGAATCATCCACGATCAAGATACGAGCCATAGTCTTCCCCTAAACGTGCCGCCGATTGTAGCGACGCAGCGCGTGGCCGCAAACGGTCAGCACCGGTGGGCCTCAGGGGGTGTGGCGGCCGGTCAGATCGTCACCAGGGTGCGGCCGATGGAGCCGCCCGCGAGCATGGTCGGGAACACCTCCGGCAGTTGGTCGAGTCCGACTTCGCGGGTGCAGATGCGGTCCAGGTGCATGGGCTTCCAGTCGCTGGCCAGGTGCTGCCAGACGGCCTCGCGGATATCGCGCGCGGTGCCGGCCGAGGCCACGCCCAGCAGCGACACGCCGCGGATGATGAAGGGCATCACGGTGGCGTCGAGCCCGTGCGATGCGGCCAGACCGGCACTGGCGACA
>JAHWKC010000304.1 GCA_019348095.1 Pseudomonadota bacterium
GCGGCGGTCCGACGGGTCGGTCGTGCTGCTGGCGCGGGTTTCCGGCCCGGGGGCGGCGACCTGCGCGGCAGTCAGGCCAAACCGGCGCTGGCGGCTGCCGAAATCGTCCAGGGCGCGCTGCAGTGTCGCTGCATCGAGTTCCGGCCACAACGTTTCGGTGAACCACAGCTCGGTATAGGCCAGCTGCCACAGCAGGAAGTTGCTGATGCGGGTCTCGCCGCCGGTGCGGATGAACAGGTCCGGCGGCGGCAGTTCGGCCAGCGCCATGCGGGCGGCCAGCGCGGCCTCGTCGATGTCCTCGGGATCGAGCGCGCCGGCGGCGACCTCGCGCGCCAGCGACCTGGCCGCCTCGGCGATGTCCCAACGCCCACCGTAGCTCGCGGCGATGGTCAGGTTCAGGCCGGTGTTGGCCGTGGTCTGCGCCTCCGCGGCCGCCATGCGCCGTGCGATCGCCTCGCCGAAGCGCCCGCGCTCGCCGATGAAACGGATGCGCACACCGCGGCGGTGCAGCTCCTCGACCTCGCGCTCCAGCGCATTGAGAAACAGCTTCATCAGCGCGCCGACCTCGTCCTGGGGCCGGCCCCAGTTCTCGCTGGAGAACGCGAACAGGGTCAGCGCCTCGATGCCGCGTTCCAGGCAGAAGTCGATGCAGACGTTGACCGCACGCGCGCCGGCGCGATGGCCGATCACCCGGGGGCGGCGGCGGCGCTCGGCCCAGCGGCCGTTGCCGTCCATGATGACGGCGAGGTGGCGCGGAATGCGCGGCGCGGGGGCAGGCTCGGATGGCATGGCGGGGCCGGGCGAGCCGGTCAAACCGCCATGAGTTCTTGCTCCTTGGCCTTGACCACGTCGTCGACGTCCTTGATCGCGGCGTCGGTGAGCTTCTGGATCTCGTCCTCGCTGCGGCGCACGTCGTCCTCGGTGACCTGCTTTTCCTTCAGCAGCTCCTTGACCTGGTGGTTGGCGTCGCGGCGGATGTTGCGGATCGCGATCTTGGCGTCCTCGCCGCCGGCATGCACGTGCTTGGACAGCTCGCGGCGGCGCTCCTCGGTCAGCGCCGGCAGGTTGATGCGGATCACGGTGCCGGCGGTGTTGGGGGTCAGGCCGAGATCGGAGTTGATGATGGCCTTCTCCACCGCCGAGACCATCTGCTTTTCCCACGGCGTGATCGTCAGCGAGCGCGCGTCCGACACCGCGACGCTGGCGACCTGGGTCAGCGGCATCTCGGAACCGTAGTAGTTGACCTTGAGGTGGTCGACCAGTGCCGTGGTGGCGCGACCGGTGCGCACCTTGGTGAGGTCTTGCCGAAAGGTCTCGACGCTCTTGGCCATGCGGGTCTGGGCGTCTTGCTTGATCTCGTTGAGCATCGCCGGCTCCGGTCCTGTGACGGTAATCGCGGGATTATAGCGGGCGCGACTAGCGGCGGCCCTGCACCAGCGTGCCGATCTGCTCGCCGCGCAGGATCCTGAGCAGCTCGCCGGGCTGGCTCATGTCGAAGATGCGCAGCGGCAGGTCGCTGTCGCGCGCCAGTGCGAACGCGGCGGTGTCCATCACCTGCAGGTCGCGCGCGAGCACCTCGTCGTAGCTCAGCTTGTCGAAACGCACCGCGTCGGCGTGCTTCTTGGGGTCCTTGTCGTAGACGCCGTCGACCTTGGTGGCCTTGAGCAGCAGGTCGGCGCCGATTTCGATCGCCCGCAGCGCCGCGCCCGAGTCGGTGGTGAAGAACGGACTGCCGACGCCGGCGGCGAAGATCACCAGCCGGCCCTTCTCCAGATGACGGATCGCGCGCCGGCGGATGTAGTCCTCGCAGACGTCGTTGATCTTGATCGCGCTCATCACCCGGGCCTTGGCACCGAGCTTCTCCAGCGCGTCCTGCATCGCCAGCGCGTTGATGACCGTGGCGAGCATGCCCATCTGGTCGCCGGTGACCCGGTCCATGCCGCCGGCGGCCAGGCCGGCGCCGCGGAAGATGTTGCCGCCGCCGATCACCAGTGCGACCTCGGCCCCGGCCTGCTGCGCCTCGATCACCTCGCGCGCCAGGCGTCCGCTCACCTTGGGGTCGATCCCGTAGTCCTCCTCGCCCATCAACGCCTCGCCGGACAGCTTCAACAGGACACGGCGATAGGCGAGCTGGGTCATGGCGGATCTCCGGTTGGGCAAACCCGGTGATTCTAGCCGATAGCCGAGGTAGGGGGCGGGCCACGAATTGCGTTATGACGGCATGGGACGCACCACCGCATCGGCACCTGCGATCAGCGTCGCATCGGCGCCGATCCGTGCCCCGTCGGCGCCGGCGCCGCTCACCTTTGCGCCGCCTGCGTGTTACAACGTCGGGCGCCGCTCGCCGCAACAGGAAGGCCGGCACTGCCCCCGGGAACCTGCCCATCACGCCGCGGCCCAACCGACCGCAGCCGGCATCGATGCACCCGGCGAGCGCCATTCCCGTGCCGAAGTGACCCCCGCAAGCCGTGCAATCGCCACCCCACAGCTCGCCAGACACGCAGCGCCACGGCCGCGGGCGCTACTGCCGGTCGAGGGCCGGGGCGTGACCGGCGGCGCGCCCACGGACGGCTTCGAGGCCTTCCTGCGCGAGCACCGCGAGGCGCTGCTGGGTTTCCTGCACAGGCGGACCCATGTCGAGGACGCCAAGGACGTGGTCCAGGAAGCCATGGTGCGGCTGATCCGCTACCGCGGCCGGCCGCCCGAACAGCTCCGCGCGCTGATGTACCGCATCGCGCTCAACGTGCTGGCCGATCGCGGCCGTCGCCAGCAGAGCCGGCAGGCCGACGCGCACGTCAGCCTGGACCAGGCGTTCGAGGGGCTGCCTTCCGCGGAACCCAGCCACGAGCAGCGCCTGGCCAACGAGCAGGAACTGGTGCAGGTGCGCGCGGCGATCCTGCAATTGCCGACGCGCTGCCGCCAGGTGTATCTGCTGAACCGCATCGAGGGCATGAGCTACAGCCAGATTGCGCGGCATTGCGACATTTCGGTCAAGGCGGTCGAGAAGCACGTGGGCAGGGCATTGCGATTGCTGCGCCTGCGCCTGCGCGACAACGCCTCCAATCCACTGGACGATCCATGAGCACGGCACCTCCGAACGCCCCCACCGGCACCACGTCCACCGGCGACCACGGCCAGGCCGAGGCCTGGCTGGCGCGGCTGCATGCACCCGATTGCAGCGCGCGCGAGCGCGCCGCGTTCGAGGACTGGCTGGCGCAATCGCCGACGCACATCGAGGCCTGGCTCGATGCCGAAAGGATCGATGCGATGGCCCGCACGCTGGCCTCCGACGACCTGCTGCGGGCAGCGGCGCGGCAGGCACGGCGCAAAACCGCCGGTGGCGGGCCGCTGCGCCGCTGGCGGCCGGCCGCCGCGGCGCTCGCCGCGACGCTGGTGGTAGATCGGA
>JAHWKC010000305.1 GCA_019348095.1 Pseudomonadota bacterium
ACATCAACGAGTACCCGACCGGCCGGCTGCTGCGCGACGCCAAGCTGTACGCGATCGGCGCCGGCACCAACGAGATCCGCCGCATGCTGATCGGGCGCGAACTGTTCGACAGCAACGACTGACGACTCGCGGCAACCGGGGCCATTGCGCCCGGCCTGGGTCGGCCGCATCTGGTCGTTATACCCGAGGCGGTTTGCCGCAGCGCAACATAGCGCCTCATAATCGAATGGTTCGGCCGTTGCCCGGCCTCACTTCCAGGAGTCTCCCATGAGCGATGTCGTTATCGTCGGTGCCAAGCGCACCGCCATCGGTTCCTTCCTCGGCCAGTTCACCGGCGTGCCGACCCCGACGCTGGGCACCGCCGCGATTGCCGGCGCGCTCGAACATGCCGGCCTCGCGCCGGACCAGGTCGACGAGGTCGTCATGGGTTGCGTGCTGCCGGCCGGCCTCGGCCAGGCGCCGGCGCGCCAGGCCGCGCTCGGCGCGGGGCTGCCCGACTCCACCCCGTGCACCACTATCAATAAGGTCTGCGGCTCGGGCATGAAGGCGATCATGTTCGGCTTCGATGCGATCAAGGCCGGTTCGGCCAGCATCGTCGTCGCCGGTGGCATGGAGTCGATGACCAATGCCCCGCACCTGCTCAACGGCTCGCGTACCGGCGTGCGCTACGGCAATGCCGAGTTCCTCGACCACATGGCGTTCGACGGGTTGACCAATCCTTACGACGGCAAGGCCATGGGCGTGTTCGGCGACATGGCCTGCAACAAATACGAGTTCGATCGTGCGGCGCTGGACGCGTTCTCCGAGGAGAGCGTGAAGCGTGCGCAGGCGGCGCAGGCCGACGGCACGTTCAAGGACGAGATCGTTCCGGTCACGGTCAAGAGCCGCAAGGGCGAGGTCGTGGTCGACACCGACGAGGAGCCCGGCAAGATCGACACCGCGAAGATGCCGGGCCTGCGCGCGGCCTTCGGCAAGGAAGGCGTGCTGACCGCCGCGTCGTCCTCGAAGATTTCCGACGGCGCCGCCGCCACGGTGCTGATGAGTGCCGAGGAGGCGAACAAGCGCGGGCTCAAGCCGATCGCGCGGATCGTTGCCCACGCCGGCCACGCGCAGGCGCCGGAGTGGTTCACCACCGCGCCGGTGCAGGCGATCTCCAAGGTGCTCGACAAAGCCGGCTGGCAGGTCGCCGACGTCGACCTGTTCGAGATCAACGAGGCCTTCGCCTGCGTCGCGATGGCGCCGATCAAGGATCTGGGCATCCCGCACGAGAAGGTCAACGTGCACGGTGGCGCGGTGGCGCTGGGCCACCCGATCGGCGCCAGCGGTGCGCGCCTGGTGGTGACCTTGCTCAACGCGCTGCACAAGCGCGGCGGGAAGCGCGGTGTGGCCTCGTTGTGCATCGGCGGCGGGGAGGCTACCGCGGTGGCGGTGGAGCTGCTCTGAAGCCCGCTACGGCGGGCGATGAACCGGCGCGACGTCGTTAACGACGTCTTAACCAAAATTACACCTGAACCCGCTTGACAGCCGTCGCCGGCTTGTCATGATGCGACCGGCGCGCAGCTGCGCGTTGCCTAACTATAACGACGAGGAATTGAACCATGACCATGAATAAGGCACTGCTTGCCCTGGCTGTGGCGTTTGCCATGACCGCCTGCTCGAACGCCGACCGCGCCGCCGATTCGGCCGCCGAAGCATCCGAGTCCGCTGCCGAGGCCCAGGCCGAGGCTTCGATGGCCGGCACCGGCGACGCTGCCGACGCTGCCCAGGCCGCTGCCGACGCTGCCGCGATGGCCGCCGATTCGGCCGCGATGGCCGCTGGCAACGCCGCGGGCGAAGGCCTCGAGGGCACCGGCGACGCCGCCGACGCTGCCGCCGACGCTGCCGACGCTGCCGAGCAGGCTGCGCAGGCTGCCGAGAACGCGGCCGACGCGGGCGAGAACGATCCGGCCAACTGATCGTGGCGGAAACCTGACGGTTTCCGACACCTCGCAGCAATGAAGACCGCCGGCAGATCGCCGGCGGTTTTTTTTGCGTGCAGTTCGTGCCCGCGACTATCTGGCCGCTGGCTCGCGCCCGCTGCGCCGCATCTGCGGACGCCGCTGTCACACCGCGCAGATGCCTGAGCCGGAATATTGCGTCAGCCAGCGCTACGGCCTGGGTGCAGCACTGCCGACCTACAGGGGGTTTTTGATGAACACCAAGCTCAACGTCCTGCTCGCCGCCAGCGCCCTGGCGCTCGCTTCGTGCAACTCGCCTACCGCCGACCGGGAGGCGAAGGAAGCCGCTGCCCGGGCCGAGATCGCCGGCGAACAGATCGCCGCCGCAGCCAACTCGGCCGGTGACGCTGCCCTGGCCGGCGCCGAAGCTGCGGCGACCCGTGCGGCCGCTGGCGCCGGAGCGCTCACCGCAGCGATGGATGAAGCCGCCGACCCGGTCCAGCAGGCTTACGAGGAAGGCAAGGCCAGCGCGGCCCGCGCGATCGGCGAGGCCGCCGATGAAGTGTCGGCCGAAATGCACGACGAACAGACCGAGGCCGAAGCGGCGACGCAACGAAACGACTGACCGCCGCCCGGCCCCTGTAGGAGCGGCTTCAGCCGCGAACCGCAACCAATCAGCGACGCAATCCACATCGCGTCGAAGCCGCCTTCGCCCAAAGCCTGCGTAGCGCGCCGCGGCTTACCGGCCTTCTTCGGAATTTCTGGTTCGGCCGACAGGTATGGTTTCATTCCCGCTTTATCGATGGCGCCGCGCATGTCCGCACTGACTTCCCAGCTCGACCCCCGTTCGCAGGAGTTCCAGGACAACGTCGCCTGGCACCGCGCGCTGGTCGATGAACTCGATGCGCGCCTGGCGCGCGCGGCCGGGGGTGGAGGCGAGAAGGCGCGCGACCGCCACACCGAGCGCGGCAAGCTGCTCGCGCGCGACCGCATCACCGCCCTGCTCGACCCGGGTTCGCCGTTCCTGGAGATCGCCCCGCTGGCCGCGGAGGGCATGTACGACGATGCCGCGCCGGCCGCGGGCATGGTCTGCGGCATCGGGCGGGTGATGGGCCAGGAAGTGGTCGTGGTCGCCAACGACGCGACGGTCAAGGGCGGTACCTACTTCCCGATGACGGTCAAGAAGCACCTGCGCGCGCAGGAAGTCGCGCGCGACAACCACCTGCCGTGCGTCTATCTGGTCGATTCGGGCGGCGCATTCCTGCCGCTGCAGGACGAGGTGTTCCCCGACCGGGAGCACTTCGGCCGCATCTTCTACAACCAGGCGCGCATGAGCGCGGAGAACATCCCGCAGATCGCCGTGGTCATGGGCTCGTGCACCGCCGGCGGCGCCTACGTGCCGGCGATGTGCGACGAGAGCGTCATCGTCAAGGACCA
>JAHWKC010000306.1 GCA_019348095.1 Pseudomonadota bacterium
GGGGGCGCAGGACCGCGCCCGCTCGACCGCCTAGGCCTCCGCGGACGGGTCGACGTCGATCCCGGCCTCGGCGCGCTGCTGGGGCGTTATCGGCGTCGGCTCGCCGGTGAGCGGGTCGCCGCCGCCGCCGGTCTTCGGGAAGGCGATGACGTCGCGGATCGACTCCGACCCGGTGATCATCGCGGCGATCCGGTCGATGCCGAACGCGATGCCGCCGTGCGGCGGCGCGCCGAAGCGCAGCGCCTCGAGCAGAAAGCCGAAGCGGCTCTCCGCCTCCGCCTCGTCGAGGCCGATCGCCTCGAACACGAGGCTCTGGACCGCGGTGTCGTGGATACGGATCGAGCCGCCGCCGATTTCGTTGCCGTTGAGCACCATGTCGTAGCCGCGCGATACCGCGGTCCTGGCGTTGGCGCGCAGCTCCGCCTCGTCATCGACCGCCGGCGCGGTGAACGGGTGATGCAGGGCCACAAAACGGCCGGCTTCCTCGTCCCACTCGAACATCGGGAAATCGGTCACCCACAGCGGCGCCCAACCTTCATCGACCAGCTTCAGGTCGCGGCCGAGCTTCAGGCGCAATGCGCCCATGAAATCGCTGGCGACGCTGTAGGTGGCGGCGCCGAAGAACAGCAGGTCGCCGCTCTGCGCGCCGGTCGCGGCCAGGATCGCCGCCAGCGTGGCGTCGTCGAGGAACTTGGCGATCGGCGAGTTGACGCCGTCGCGGCCCTTGCCGGCGTCCTCGACCTTCATCCAGGCCAGGCCCTTGGCGCCGTACTTGGCGGCGTGCGCGGCGTAGTCGTCGATCTGCTTGCGCGACAGGCCCGCCGCGCCCGGTGCGCGAAGCGCGACCACGCGGCCGTCCTCGAGGTTGGCCCAGTCGGTGAAGACCTTGAACTCGCACGACTTGACGATTTGCGCGATGTCGACCAGTTCGAGCGCGATGCGCAGGTCGGGCTTGTCCGAGCCGAAGCGGCGCATCGCCTCGGCATAGGTCATGCGCGGGAATTCCCCGAGCTCCACGTCCATGACCTGGCCGAATACGGTGCGGATCATGTCCTCGGTCGCGTCCTGCACGTCGCGCTCGGACACCCAGGCAAACTCGATGTCGAGCTGGGTGAATTCGAGCTGGCGGTCGGCGCGCAGGGCTTCGTCGCGGAAGCAGCGCGCGATCTGGTAGTAGCGGTCGAAGCCGGCCACCATCAGGATCTGCTTGAACAGCTGCGGCGACTGCGGCAGCGCGTAGTACTCGCCCGGATGCATCCGCGCCGGCACCAGGAAATCGCGCGCGCCCTCCGGCGTGGCCTTGGTCAGGATGGGCGTCTCGATGTCCTGGAACTCGCGTGCGTCCAGCCAGCGCCGCAGCGCCTGCACCAGGCGGGTGCGGATGCGCAGCTTGCGCTGCATGTCCGCGGTGCGCAGGTCGAGGTAGCGGTACTTCAGGCGGATGTCCTCGCCGGCGTTTTCGTGGGCGTGGAACGGCAGCGGCTCGGCCTTGTTGAGCACCTCGATGCGGCTGGCGACCACCTCGACCTGGCCGGTCCTGAGTCTGTCGTTGACCGACTGGCGCGGGCGCACCACGCCGGTCACGCGCAGGCAGTCTTCGTAACCGACCTGTTCGGCCACCGCGAACGCTTCCGGGCTGTCGGGCTCGACCAGCACCTGGACGATCCCCTCGTGGTCGCGCAGGTCGATGAAGCACAGCCCGCCGAGGTTGCGGGCGACGTCGGCCCAGCCGCAAAGGGTGACGGTCTGGCCGATGAGGCGCTCGTCGACGAGGCCACAGAAATGGGTACGCATGGGGGCTCCGGAATGCGGCAGGTCCGGCCGAGGCCGGGGCAGATCGATAAGGCCGGCATTTTAGCGGCTGCGCCGCGGACGTGCCGTCGGTCACGCGCGATCAGCTGCCATGGTCCCGTTTTCCGCACGGCCCACGGTAGTCGCACGCACTTTGAGACGGCGGTTGCGTTTTCGACGATGCCCGCGCCAATACGCTCAAGTTATCCCCGCGCGGGCCGCTGACGGCTGATGAGCGGCAAGTTCCGGACCAGCACCACCATCCGACCACGGCTGCGTACGACACGAAGGGGAGAGACCATGATGACAGCGCGCAAGCTCCGGCTGTGGCCGCTGCTGCTGTTGTTGTCGCTGTTCTCGAGCACGGCCGGCGCCCGCACCGAGCGTGCCGCGGCCCCGCTTATCTCCGCTCCGTTGCTTTCGGCCCCGCCGCTGTCGGCCGCGTTGCTCTCGGCGCCGCCATCGATCGCGGCCAACGGATTGCTGCGGCAAGCCGGGCCGATGCTGGCGGGCACCTCACGCGGGCAGATGCGGGTCGGTCTGACCATCGTGGCGCCGACGGCCGAACCGGCGGCGGGCGAGCAGGGTTTCGCCGCGCTCGATGCGGAGGTGCGCTGCGAAAGCAGCGATCTGGGCTACCGCGAGTGCCGCACGCCGTTCCGCGGAGCGGTGAAGCTCTCGTACGAGTTGTCCGAGGTGATCTGCGTCGAAGGCGGCAACTGGGGCTGGCGCGCCGGCGCGGTCTGGGTCGATCGTGGCTGCAGCGCGGTGTTCGTGAAGATCCCCACAGAAGTCGCCGCGGTGCGGCAAGGCGCAAGCTGAGCGGCTCGACAATTCCGTAGGCTTTGGCTGACAAGCTCAGCTTTTCGGCGGACGGCAGCGCCGGGCTCGTCAGCATTCGTAGGGTGGGCCCGTTTTCTGTGCCCACCGTGCGCCATTCCGGGGCGGCGGGCACAAGCGCTTGCCCACCCTGGGCCGACTGCCGCTGGTCGTAGCGCGCGTCGCTCAGGCCGCCGGGCTGGCCGGCTTCGCGGCGGGCTTGGCCTCGGCCTTGGCCGGCTCGGCTTTCTTCTCGGCGGGCTTGCCGTCGCCGGATTTGCCGTCGCCTGATTTACTCTCGCCGGACTTGCCTTCACCGGACTTGCCCTCAGCAGCCTTGCCGTCGCCCGCGCGGCCCTCGCCCGAGCCGGAGTCGCCGGCCAGGTTGCGCTTGCGGTCGCCGTCCTTCTTGAAATCGGTCTCGTACCAGCCACCGCCGGCCAGGCGGAATTGCGGGGCAGTGAGCTGGCGCTTGATCTCGGCCTGGCCGCACGCCGGGCAGTCGCGTGGATCGGTGTCGGACAGCTTCTGCAGGCGCTCGATGATCAGCTCCTGCTCGACCTCCTCTTCCTCCAGCCAGTCGTCGATCGGCGGCTGCAGCCCGAAGATCGCATCGACGCTTTCCTTGAGCGCGGCGACGTCCCACTGCTCGGGGTAAGTGCCCGGCGGGCAGCTCGCCATGACGATCGACACGGCGGTGTCGTAGCGCATTTCGGTGATCGCCTCGCCGACGCT
>JAHWKC010000307.1 GCA_019348095.1 Pseudomonadota bacterium
CACGCGTGGCCGAGCGCCTGTACGAGGTGGAGAAAGGCAACCTCGCGTTGTTCGGCTACGGCGTCAAGGGCATGACCCTGTCGATGGTCGAGGCAGCCGTGGCGATCACCGATGCGCGCATCAGCGCGACCGACCTGCACCGCATCGTCGCGCTCGGCAAGGAATTGCTGCAGCACCCGGTAGAACTGCTGCCGGGCATGCGCGAGGCGGTGGCCGCCATCGCTGCGGACTACCCGATCGTACTGATCACCAAGGGCGACCTGTTCCACCAGGAGGCCAAGGTCGAGCAGTGCGGGCTGGCGCACCTGTTCCGCCGCATCGAGATCGTCAGCGAAAAGGATGCCGCGACCTACGCGCGCGTGCTCGAGGAGTTCGAACTGCCGGCGTCACGCTTCGTGATGATCGGCAATTCGCTGCGATCCGACATTGCCCCGGTGCTCGCACTCGGCGGCTGGGGCATCCACATGCCGTATCACCTGACCTGGGCGCACGAGACCGAAGCCGAAGTCGCCAGCGACGCGCCTCGCCTGCTGCGGATCG
Source organism: Pseudomonadota bacterium (assembly GCA_019348095.1). Lineage (GTDB taxonomy): Bacteria > Pseudomonadota > Gammaproteobacteria > Xanthomonadales > Xanthomonadaceae > Novilysobacter_A. The sequence goes on from JAHWKC010000307.1 coordinate 541, forward strand.
ACGCCGCGCAGGCGCTGCCGGCGGCGGTGCGCGAGATCGCGGGCCGGGCCGCTGGCCGGCTCGCGCCGCCGTAAGCGCGGCCCATAGCCCGACCACCATCCGCTCGGGTGAAGCGGCAGCGGCTCCCGATATGAACGCCGCGTGTATGCAGCAGGCCATCGGGCGGCCGATCAGCGCTGGTTAAAAACCCGTTCACCGGACGGGCCGCATGGTCGGTTGCAGGCCGGCAATCGCGCCGGCCGGAAGAACGCGAGGAGAGCGCACATGGCCCATCTGTCCCGCTGGATCGCCCCCGCCGTCCTGGCCGCCGCTTGCGGGCTGGCCGCGCTGTTGCCCAGCACCGCGCAGGCGCAGGGCGGCCCCGAACTGGCGCGGGTGATCGTCGACGTTGCCGACGTGATCTTTCGCGGCAGCCATCCGTACTACCGGCACGGCGACTACGGCCACCGCGATCGCATCATCGTGGTGCGCGACCGCTACGGCCGGCCCACCTACTACCGTCAGGTGCCGCGGCAGAGCCGTTACCGCCCGGGGCCGCGCCCCTACTATCGGCCGACTTACCCGCATCGGCCGGCTTTTCGCGAAGCCAGGTGCAATCCGCGCGGCAAATGCAAGGTGATCTACTACGACGGCGACCACGACCGTCGCTACGACGGTCGCGGCTGGGATGACCGCCGCCGTTACTCGCATCACGACCGCCGCGACCGGGGTGACTACCGTCATCGCGACCGCCACCGCGACCGCGATCACGACTGACGCGGGCCCGATCGACCGACCGCATCACCGGCCCGCATCGCCGGCAGCCCCGTGGCGCCCTTGCGGCGGGTGCCGGCGCGGCCGGACCGCACGCCGCCACGGTGCTAGTCTTTCCCCCGCTGGCTAGCGGAGGCAGTCCGATGAAGCGCCTTGTCCTGTTGTGTTGCGTAGTCCTGTGGTCCGGTGCGCCGGTGTTGCCGGCGCATGCGGGCGGACCGGTCGACTGCCGCCTGGAGTTCAACCTGTCCGGCTGGTCGCTGTTCTACAAGACTTCCTCCGGCACCGGCACGGTCAGCTGCGACAACGGTCAGCGCATGTCGGTCACGCTGGAGACCAAGGGCGGCGGCCTGAGTTTCGGCAAGTCGCGGATCGACAACGGCGTCGGTGAATTCTCCGGGGTGCGCGACATCAGCGAGGTGATCGGCCACTACGCCGCGGCGGAGGCGCACGCCGGCGCGGGCAGGTCGAGCAAGGCGCAGGTCGTGACCAAGGGCGACATCTCGCTGGCACTGGCCGGCACCGGCGCGGGCTGGGACGTCGGGGTGGCGTTCGGCCGCTTCACCATTTCGCGCTGAACGCGCGCGACCGCCGTACCAACCAGAGGTGACCGCATGATCAGCAAACGCATGTCCGGCAAGCGCACGATCGGCAAGCTCGGGTCCGCCTGCGCCGCGCTCGCCATGATGACGGCGCTGTTTGTCGGCCCGGCCGCGGCGCAGGACTTCAGCATCAACTGGAATCCGCGCAGCGGCGACGTCTGGGTCGACAGCTACCTGGAAGACGTCAATCGCTATGGCGCGCGCTACCGCAGCCCCTTCGTTGACGAAATGGTGCGCTACTACGGGGCGCCGCGCGATCTGGTCGCCGCCTTGCTGGCCGAACGCGGCTGGGCACCGGGCGACGTGTACTACGCCTGCGCGATCGCGCAGATCATCGGACGCCCCTGCCGCTACGTGGTCGAGCGCTGGGAGCGCGACCATGCGCAAGGCTGGGGCGCGGTCGCGCGGGAGCTCGGGATCAAGCCGGGCTCGCCGGAGTTCCACCGGCTCAAGCGCGGCTTCGTGGGAACCTACGACCGCTGGGCCCGGCCGATCGTGATCGACCGCGACCTGCGCGCCGATTTCCCGCACCGCGGCCAGGGGCCGGACGGCATTTGGCTCGACGGTGACGACCAGCGCTCGCCGGCGGCGCGCGGACCCGATCGCGGCAACGGCAACGGCAAACCCGCGCAGGCCGCGCGCGATGGCCACCCCGGCAGCGGCGACGCCGGGCGCGGCCGCGGCAACAAAGGCAAGGCCAAGGCCAAGGGTCGCGACTAGACTGCGCCGATGAACCTGCCCGCTGCTCCGGATCCCGTCACCCACCACGGCGGCTGCCACTGTCGCCGGGTGCGCTTCGCGCTAGACGCACCGGCGCAGATCGAGGTGCTCGACTGCAACTGTTCGGTCTGCCGCATGACCGGCCACCTGCACCTGATCGTGCCCGCTACGCGCTTCCGCTTGCTCCAGGGCGAAGCGGCGCTGGCCGAATACCGCTTCAACACCGGCGCCGCGCGCCACCTGTTCTGTCGCCACTGCGGCATCAAGAGCTTCTACGTACCACGCAGCCATCCCGACGGTTACAGCGTCAATGCCCGCTGCCTGGACCCCGGCACCGTCGCCTCGATGCGGGTCATTGCGTTCGATGACCACGATCGCGAGGCCGCGCTGGCCGCCATTGCCCACCTTTCGCACGAATCGTCATGAGCACCATCGAAGCCGCCATCGAACCCTGCCCCGAGCCGGCACCCGGACCGCTGCGCCTGGTCGACTTCGCGGCGAAGTGGCGCGCCGATTTCGCCCGGCTCAACCTGGAATGGCTGCAGCGCTGGTTCGTGGTCGAACCGATCGATCACGAAGTGCTGCACGACCCGGAAACCCACCTGCTCGCCGACGGTGGCCGCGTGCTTTTCGCGATCGATGCGCACGAGCGCGCGGTCGGCACGGTCGCGCTCAAACACGATGGCGACCGCGTCTTTGAACTGACCAAGATGGCGGTCGAGCCGGGCAT
>JAHWKC010000308.1 GCA_019348095.1 Pseudomonadota bacterium
AAGTTGTAGCCCGAGACGCGGCGCGGCACCTTGGGATAGCGCGAAACGATGCGCTCGCGCTCCGGCTCCAGCAGCCCCAGGACCTTTCGTGCCAGCTCGCCCTCCACGCCGGCCATCCCCGCCACGCTGTCGCGCGCGACGGGCCCGAAGTGCGCGTGGCCGCCGTCGTGGAGGACGCAGTCCAGCGTGTGGACGTGGTCGCCCGTCTTGCCGTAGACCAGCGACCGCGCGCCGCACGAGTTGTTGCCGATCATCCCGCCCAGGCAGCACTGGCGGATGGTGGCCGGGTCCGGCCCGAAGGTAAGCCCGTGCGGCGCCGCGGCGCGGTTCAGCCGGTCCAGCCGCGCGCGGGTCGCCCGAGTCAGCGAGGCCTGCTGGGCCTCGACGAAGACCTCGGCGTAGGTGTTGGCCAGCTGCTGGGCGCGGCGGGGGGACGGGTCCAGCGCCGCGATCTCGAGCAGCCGCGTCGCGGGGATGACCTCGACGGAGACCGCGGCGTCGAGCTCGCCTGGCGAGGAGTTGGGGACGCGGGCCGCCACCTGGCGCTGGACGTCGGGCGTCGTGAGCAGCTGGGCGTAGGTCTGGGCCAGGATGTCGTCGAGCTGCACGGCGTCGGCGGCCGGCTCCAGCGGGCTCGCCGCACGCGAGCTGTCGAGCCGGTCACGGCGGGCCTTGACGGTGAGCACGGCGTCGTAGTCGGACTCGAAGGTCAGCCGCGTCGCCGCTGAGTCGAGCTGCGCGCCGGTGCGGCGCAGCCACACGTCGTGGGCACCGGTCCAGGCCTGGCCGCCGGAGTAGATGTAGCCCTGTCGCAGCAGCAGCTTCGACAACCGGTGCCTTGCTCGCACCAGGTCACCTCGGGCGTCTTCACGGGCTCGCACGAGATCCCGGGCGGCCTCCTGCTCGACCGTGGGCACCGTCACCGGGGTGATCTCGCCGAGCCGCAGCAGCCGGGCCAGATGGACTGCGTCCCTCGCATCGGTCTTCACGCGGTCACCCGCAGGTCGCTGCAGCTTCGACGGCGCCACCACCTCACAGCGGATCCCGGCCGCGTTCAAAGATCGGGACAGACCGAAACCGGTCGGGCCCGCCTCGTAGGCCACCGCCACCGGACCCGGCAGATCACCGAGCCAGGCACGAATGTGCTCGTGCGAAGGGGTCAGCTTGGCCTGGACGAGCTCGCCCGTGACGCCGTCGATGGCCGCTGCCGCGACCGATCGTGCGTGCACGTCGAGCCCCACACTCGTACGCTCTGTGAACACCGGGGCCTCCCACAAATGTCGGATAGGCCGAGCAGGCGGCCCCTGCTCGGTAACCCACGAATGTTGTGAGTGAGGCCCCGGCCCACGACTCGTCACAGGAACTGGGTCACGACCTGCCGGCTAGTCCACCAGCCCCGAGTACGCCACCACACCTCGCTTGAGCCGCTTCACCGTGTCCCGCGCGGTGTCGCGCAGGGGGCCGGGGCCGGCGGCGCTGGCGACCTGCTTCAGACGCTGGTCGGCAAGTCCGGGACCCGACAGCAGCCACAGCACGCTGCTGGGGACTTCGCGCAATACCGCCATTGCTCGGGCGACGCTGCGCGGGTTGAGCTTGTAGCTGTTGTTGAAGCAGCAATACACCATCGCCCCCGCCGGAAGGCCGCACGCCTGCGGCGGTGGCGCGGCGGGAATCGTGCGGCTGGTGTCGGAGGGCTGGAAACAGCGCGGCAACCACGCGACCGCCTCGCTGAAATGGGGCGCGAGCGCCTCGGGAAGGACGAAGCGGTCGGCGAGCACGTAGTCGATCCACGGCGCGCCGGAGGTGCCGGGGTAGGCCAGCCAGTTCACCTGCACCGGGGCGGGGCGCATCGCCAGCACCTGCGGCGCGCCGCCACCGCCCCAGCCACGCAGGTCGAACAGCACCTCGATGGCAGCACCGCGGATCGCTTCGGCGACCTGCGCGTGCGACCGGCCGGAGACGTCGTGCAGTTCGGATGCCGCTGCCAGGCGCCCGCGGATCGGACTGCCATCGTCGGCATCGAGGGCGAACAGGTGGGCCTGCACGCGCGACTGCGCCTGCAGTGACTCCAACAGGGCGACGGTCAGCAATCCGGTGGGATGCGCGCCAAAGCCATTGGAAAGAAAGCCGACCCGCACGATCTCGTCGGCGCCGCACGACCGCGCTGGCGGCAACGGCCGCACGCTGCGCGCCACCTCGGTGGCACGCAGCCTCGCGCACTGCAGCTGTTCGGCAGGGCCGGCATCCTCACTGAGGAAAGCAAACGGTTCAACCGCGGCGCGGCCAGCGCGCACGGCGCTGCGAACCTGCGCCGAGAGCGAATCCAGATCACGCCAGTCGCATAGTTTCCGCCGCCATGCCAGCAGGTAGGCGGCGAGCTGCGGTTCCTGCGGTGCCAGTGCATGTGCGCGTGCGTAGGCATCGGCTGCCGATTCGGCTTCGCCGGCATCCTCCAGCGCATGACCCAGCCATACCGCGATGCCCGGGTGGCCGGGCGCATTGGTGGCGGCGGCACGCAGGCTCGCGACTGCGTCGTGCAGGCGTCCCTGCATCGACTGCGCACGCCCAAGGCGCGCCAGCGCTTCCGGATGGCCGGGCCGCAGCGCCAGAGCGCGGTGTGCGGCCGCCTCGCCGGCCCGGGCGTCGCCGGCATCGAGTTCGCTCTCGGCCAGGACGATCCAGCCGATCGCGTTGCCGGGTTCACGCTGGACCGCCACGCGCGCCTGGGTGAGTGGATCGGCCGGGCGCATGCGGTCTGATCAGACCTCGCGCTGCGCGAGCGACAGCGAGTACCACTGGCTGTCGTCCTCGGCCCAGCCGGCGGCGCGGTACAGCGCGCGGGCGGGAGCATTGCCGCGGTCGGTCTCCAGCACGATGCGCGCGGCGCCATCCTCGCCGGCGAACCGGACCGCCGCATCCAGCAGCGCGCGCGCGAAGCCGCAACGGCGCGCGTTGGCGGCGACGTAAAGATCGTTGAGCACCCAGATGCGCGCGGTGCGCACCGACGAGAACATCGGGAACAGTTGCACGAACCCGGTGACCGCCCCGGCGCGCTCGGCGACCAGCACCACCGACTCGCCGCGCGGCACGCGGTGCACGACGACGTTCAGGAACGAGCCGATGACCAGCCCGAGGAGGCCGGCCCCGAGCACGAGCAGCGCCGTCATGAGCGGCAACCCTAGAGGCGTCCGGGCTGGCCTGCAGCGGTCCCCTAGCGGTCGACCTCGACGAAGTCGGTGACGCGCACCTCGAGCGCCTGGCCGGGCGGGTTCTCGATGAAGCACTCATCGAGCTTGATGTCACCGG
>JAHWKC010000309.1 GCA_019348095.1 Pseudomonadota bacterium
ATGGACGCCCGCGACCGGTGGAACGAGCGCTACGCGCAGGGCGGTCGCCAGTGGATGCCCGAGACGCCCTCCGAGTGGCTCGTGGACCACGCCGAGCTGCTGATCGGCGGCGGGCGCGCCCTCGACGTCGCCTGCGGCGACGGGCGCAACGCCCTGTACCTCGCGCACCTGGGCTATACGGTCGACGCGATCGACGTCTCAGACGTGGCCATCGCCGCGCTGCGTGCCGCAACCGCGTCGCGCGGCCTGACGATGACGATCGAGCCGCGCGTGGCCGGGGTCGCCAGCAGCGGTTCCAGCGACTGGCGCTCGCGTTCGCCGGCGGTGGCATCGAGGATCAGGTACGCGCCGCCCAGGAACGAGGTCAGGATCAGCAGGTACGGCAGGATGAAAGACAACAGCACGCCGCGCTTGGCTTCGACGGTGGCGACATCGCGCGTGCCCAGGCTTACCGGGCGGGTCACCGCCGGATCGATGCCGCGCGCCATCAGTCGCAGCATGCCGACCTGGCTGCCGTAGCCCTCCAGCGCGGCGCGCACGCGCTTGACCGGGATCTCCGCATTGCGCCGGGTGCTGTCGTGCACGACCAGCACCGTGGCGGGCCGTCCAGCGTGCCAGTCGGCGGCGAAGTCCGGCTCGATCTCCAGCGCGACATCGACGTCCTGGGCGGCGATCAAAGCGTCCAGATCATCCGGCGGTGCGGTCGCCTCGATGCCATGGGTGGCCAGGAAGGCGATCAGGTTGGGCGCATGCTCAACGCCGACCACCGGCACTTCCAGCACCTCGTCGAGCTGGGTGCTGGCGCGTTTTTCGGCGAGCGCGCCCATGCCCAGCATCAACACCGGATACAGCAGCGGACCCATCAGCAGCACCAGCGCCAGGGTGAGCCGGTCGCGCGAGATGTCGCGCAGCTCCTTGCGCATCACCGCCAGCATCGAGGAAACGATCGCGGTCCTCATGCGTGCAGGCCCTCCTCGGAACCGATCGCCTTGACGAAGGCGTCCTCCAGATTGGCCTCGCCGAACTGCGCGCGCAGCTCCTCGGCGCTGCCGGCGGCCACCACCTGGCCCTTGGCGATGATCACGATCCGGTCACACAGCGCCGCGACCTCCTGCATGATGTGGCTGGAGAAGATCACGCAGCGGCCTTCGCCACGAAGCTGCAGCAGGAAGGCGCGCATCGCGCGGGTGGTCATCACGTCCAGGCCGTTGGTCGGCTCGTCGAGGATCACGTTCTTCGGGTCGTGCACCAGTGCACGCGCGATCGCGGTCTTGGTGCGCTGGCCCTGCGAGAACCCTTCGGTCTGCCGGTCGAGGATCTCGCCCATGTCGAGCGCAGCGGACAAGGCCTGCGTGCGCTGCGCGATGGCCGATTTCGACATGCCGTGCAGCTCGCCGAAGTAGGCGATGTTCTCGCGCGCGGTCAGCCGCTTGTAGACCCCGCGCGCATCCGGCAGCACGCCCAGCGCGCGCCGCACCGCGGCCGGATCGTGCGCGGCATCGATGCCATCGACCCGCACCGAACCGCTGTCGGGCTTCATCAGCGTGTACAGCATGCGCAGCGTGGTGGTCTTGCCGGCGCCATTGGGCCCGAGCAGTCCGGTGATGCGGCCATCGGGCGCTTCGAAATCGACGCCGTCGACCGCCTTGACCATGCCCGTCTTGGTCTTGAAGGCCTTGTGCAGGTGGTTGGCGGTGATCATTGTGCGGTCAACCGAAAGATGGGGAGTGGTGCACAGGAAAGCGGGCGCTGCGAGATTTGCCGTTCACGATCCATTATTGACCACCTCATGGCTCCCATCCGTTGAAGCTGGTGAACGGCGGCACGTAGCTCAGCGACTCCAGGCAGTCGGCATCGAGCGCTTCTGCGTTGGCCGATTCGATGAACTGCCCGAGCAGCTTGGGCATGCAGCCCAGCGCCATCGCCCCGTGCCCCTGGCCCTGCAGGACCAGGTGGCGACCGTGGGGCAGGTGGGCGGCGACGCGCTCGCCGTAGCGCGGCGGCGTGACCGGGTCGAGTTCACCCGACAGCAGCAGGGTCGGCAACTCGGATTGGAACGGTTGGTCGAAGCCGGGCGGGCGTTCGCCGGCCGGCCACACCGCGCACGGCGCGAAGAACATCCGCGCCAGCTCGGCGCCGAGCACGGTGTCGGCGGCACCCACATCGGCCTGCAGACGGTCGGCGTCCTCGGCGCACAGCACCGACCACTGCATGCCGCGGGTCATCTGATCGCTGACGCTGGCAGTGGCCATCCGGGTCAGCGCCATCAGCGGCGCATAGCGGCCCTGCGCGGCTTCGTCGATCACCAGCGGCAGCAGGGCGGAGGTCTGCGGCGCGTAGGAGAACACGAACGCCAGCGTGGTCAGGGTATCGGCGGTGACCGCGTCGCGCCGGGCCTCGCCGGTGCCGGGATCGCGGTAGTCGACCTCGACTGGGGCCGTCTCCAGCGTGGCCATGACCTGGCGCAGCTGCGTGCGCAGGTCGGTAGGGAACCGCGCCCGGCACGCCGGCAGCTGCTGGCACTGGGCCGACTGCAGCGCGAGCGCGTCCTCGAGGCCGAGCAGCCGGCGCACGATCACCGACCGGTGCGCCCACGGGCAGGCGAGGCAGACGTAGAGCACGTAGCGGCCGGGCTCGACCGGGTAGCCGCTGGAGCCGTCGGCGGTGATGCGGTCGCGGAAGTGGTTCGGCTGGCGGACGAAGCTGCCGTCCTTCACCTCGGCGAACTGCGCGGCGGTCACTGCTCCATCCCGAGGGAGAAGGTCGCCTCGAGGTCGTGCTTGCTGTAGGCCTGGAACGCGATCAGCGTCTGCGTCGCGAGCACGCCCTCGACCTTGTTCAGCCGACCGGCGATCGCGTCGTGCAGGTCCTCGTGCCGGCGCACCCGGACCATCGCCACCAGGTCCACGTCGCCGGCGACGGAGTAGACCTCGCTCACGCCCTCGAGCTCCGCGATCCGCTGCGCCACCTCCGGGATCGCGTCGACGGCGGCACTGACCATGACGATGGCGGTGATCACGCCTTCGAACGTATCCGCGGACGGGGTGAGCCACACTCCCAGCGTGGACGTCATCGGCCGGGACGAGCCGGTCCGCCGTTCGCTCCCGCCGTGGCTCGCCGACCGGCGCGTCGCCGCGGTGGCCGCCGCGGCGCTGCTGACCGCGGCAGCCGGGGCGGTCGCCGTTGCGCGGATCGGGTCGTCGGCTCCCGCGCCCGGCGAGGTCGGCGTCGTCTTCGACGGGGGTGAGTCGGCCCCGTCGGGTGACGGTGCGAGCGGCGTGCTGCAGCTGCAGGTGGTCAACCG
>JAHWKC010000030.1 GCA_019348095.1 Pseudomonadota bacterium
GGTGACCAGAAGGGCGACGCCGGCGTACCAGAGCCAGTGGCCGACGACCTCGTCCCACAGGTGGATCGGCGGGACGTCGCCCCGGACGTTGCCGATCGAGTTGGCGGCCAGGTGCACGCCGTGGCCCTGCACGTAGAGCCCTGCGCCGACGAACGCTGTCCACCAGCCGCGCCGGTCGGTGCCGGCGGCGGCCAGCGCGGCCAGCGCCGCGCCGACGACGGCGTAGGGCGTCAGCAGGTCGATCCAGTCCACCCAGCGGGTCCCGCCGCCGGCGGCGCCGAGCCCGCGTCGCCGCCCGCCTAGCCCTGCGGCAGCCGGTCCTTCTTGACGAGGGTGTCCCAGCCGCCGCCGTAGGAGTCCTGCGGCGCCTTCTCGACCCAGGCGAGCGACAGCACCAGCACGCCGCAGACGAGGTCGTTGACGGTGGCGGCGGTCGTGCCGTCGAGCACGAACGGCGCGACGAGCAGCCACGCGCCGGGCAGCGCGTTGAACCACCGCACCAGCCGGGTGATGGAGAAGACCGAGAGGTAGGCGGTCGCGAGGATGACCGGACCGGCGACCCGGTCGCTGGCGCCGAGGTCGGTGCCGCTGTGGCCGAGCACGGCCGGTGCCGCCATCAGCCAGGCGCCCACGACGATGAGAGCGGTCTGGGCGAGCCCGCCACGGGTCACCTTCATGCGGCGTCGCTCCCGCGCCAGAACGCCGACCACACCGAGCCGCCCCGCTGCTTCACCCGGCGCAGCTCCTGCCCCGTCGCCAGCGCCTCGTCCATCGGCAGGGTGAATCCGTACCGCCCGAGGCCGCGCTTGTCGCCGACCGCCTCGCGCAGCGCCTGGCCGAGTGCCAGCGCGCTGTCCTCGATGGTGTGGTGCTCGTCGATATGCAGGTCGCCCTCGCAGCGCAGCTCCAGCGCGAAGCCGCCGTGCTTGCCGAGCTGCTCCAGCATGTGGTCGAAGAAGCCCAGGCCGGTGGAGACCTGCGGCTCGGCGCCGCGGTCCAGGTCGAGGGTGACCGCGATGCGCGTCTCGCGCGTATTGCGCGTGACCCGGGCGGTACGCGGCGCATCGACCAGCGCGTGTGCGATCGACGGCCAGTCCCAGTCGCCACCGAACTGCGGGGTGCGCAACTGGAATGCGCGAATGCCGAGGTTGCGGGCAAAGCCGTTGTCGGTTTCGCGGTCGCCGACCACGGCCGAGCGGGCCCAGTCGATGCCGCGGTCCTTGAGGTAGCCCAGCGCCAGGCCGATGCCGGGCTTGCGCGTGGCGGCGTTGTCAGCCGGCAGGCTGACGTCGATCAGCACGTCGCGGAAGACGATGCCCTGGCTCTGGAACACCTGCATCATCAGGCGGTGCGGGCCGTCGAAGCTGGCCTGCGGGTAAGCCTCCGAACCGAGACCGTCCTGGTTGCTCACCATCACGAACTGCCAGCCGGCATCGCGCAGGCGCAGCAGCGCGGGAATCACGCCCTCGACCAGGCGCAGCTTTTCGTAGCTGTCGATCTGGAAATCGGCCGGCTCCTCGATCAGGGTACCGTCGCGGTCGACGAACAGGATCGGCTGCAGGGCGGTGCTCATGCGGCCCCCCCGTCGCTGCCCAGTACCGCGGCGACCGCCCGGTTCTGCTCCGGCGTGCCGACGCTGATGCGCAGCGCATCATTGAGGCGCTCGCTCGAACGCAGGTCGCGCACCACGATGCCGGCGGACAGCAAGCGATCGAAGGCGTCCTGTGGCTCTTTGAGTCGCGCCAGCACGAAGTTCGCACGCGAGGGATAGGCGCAACGCACCTGCGGCGACGACGCCAGCATCGCGTGCAGGCGCTCGCGCTCGGCAAGCGTGGTCTGGATGCGCGCCGCGGAACCCGCGCGCACCGGTTGAGCCAACGCCGCGACCGCCAGTTCGACGCACGGGCCCGGCAACGGATACGGCGCCTGGCAGCGCTGCAGGACTGCGATCAGTCCGGCATCGGCGATGACCGCGCCGATGCGTGCGGCCGCCAGCGCGTGGGCTTTGGACAGCGTGCGCAGCACCGCGATGTTGCGCTGCATGTCCAGCAGCGAGGTCACCGAGGGCGCCTGCGCATAGTCGAGATAGGCCTCGTCGACCACGACCACCGCACGGCCTTCCAGCCGCTGCGCAAGCGCCGCGATCGACTCGATCGGCAACAGCGTGCCGGAAGGATTGCCCGGCGAGCACAGGAACACCAGCTTGACCGCGTTCGCTTCGGCCGCAGCCGCCACTGCGTCGAAATCGCATCGGAAGCCCTGCGGAGTGTCGCGCAACGGCACATCTACCACGCGGGCACCGTGTAGGCGCGCGCTTACCGCGTACATGCCGAAGGTCGGCGAGGTCACCAGCACCGCATCCTGCCCGGGCCGGCACAGTGCCCGCACCAGCAGGTCGATGCCCTCGTCGCTGCCGCGACCGGCGAGCAGTTGCCCGGGACGGCAGCGGTACATATCCGCGAGAAGCGCTCGCAGCGCCTCCGGCTGCGGGTCGGGATAGCGCCGCAGCCGCGCATCGGGATCACTGGGGTTGCACCACGGCGACTCGTTGGCGTTGAGCCAGATGCGCCCATCGAGTCGCTCGCTGCGAGCGGAGCGATAGCCGGCGAATTCGCGCAGGTCCTCGCGCACCAGCTCCAACGGATCGGTCGTGGGTGATTGCATCGCAGCCGCGCTCATGAGCCGATCGCCTCCAACCGCAGGGCGACTGCGCGCCGGTGCGCGTCGAGGCCTTCGGCCGAAGCCAGCTCCACCGCGCATGGGCCGATCCCGGTCAGCCCTTGCGGCTGCACCTCCTGCACGGTGATCGCGACCTGGAAGCTCGCCACGTTCAGGCCACCGCAGAAGCGCGCAGCACCGCTGGTCGGCAGCACGTGGTTGGTGCCGCTGCAGTAGTCGCCGAGGGCTTCGGGCGCCCAGTCGCCGAGGAATACCGAACCGGCGGCCTGCACCTGCGGCAGCCATGCGCGCGCATCGCGCAGGGCCAGGATCAGGTGCTCGGGCGCGTAGCGGTTGCTGATGGCGAACGCCTGCTCGGTCGATTCGACCAGGACCAGCCTGGAGCAGGCCAGCGCAGAGCGTGCGATCTCGGCGCGCGGCAGCTGCGCCAGCTGCGCCTCGACCTGCGCCGCGACCGCATCGAGCAGTGCGGCGTCCTCGCTCAGCGCGATCACCTGCGAGTCGGGGCCGTGCTCGGCCTGCGACAGCAGATCGGCCGCGACGAAGGCCGGATTGGCGCCGGCATCGGCGATCACCAGCACTTCCGACGGGCCGGCCGGCATGTCGATGCCGGGGCCACCCTCGGTCATCGCGACCTGGCGCTTGGCCTCGGTGACCCAGCCATTGCCGGGGCCAAACAGCTTGTCGCAGCGCGGCACGCTGTCGGTGCCGAACGCCATCGCCGCGATCGCCTGCGCGCCGCCGAGCTTGAAGACCTGCCGCACGCCGCAGCGCATCGCGGCATACAGCACCGCCGGATCGGCGCTGCCATCGCTGCGCGGCGGGGTGCACAGCACCGCGTCACGGCAGCCGGCCAGTTGCGCCGGCACGCCGAGCATCAGCGCGGTCGACGGCAGCGGTGCGGACCCGGCCGGCACGTACAGGCCGACCTGCCGGATCGGCCGCAGGATTCGCTCGCAGCGCACGCCCGGCGCGGTGTCCATGGCGTACGGCGCGCTCATGCCGCGCTCATGAAACAGTGCGATGCGCGCGGCGGCATCGTCGATGGCACGGCGCAACGGCGGCGCCAGGGCGGCCGGGGCCGCGGCGAGTTCCGCCTCGGACACGAGTAGCTGGTCGAGCGCGACGCGATCCAGTCGCAGTGTCAGCGCACGCAACGCCTGATCGCCGTGCTCGCGGACTTCGGCGATCAGCTGCGCGACCGCCGCTGCGACGTCGGCGGAGTTCTGCTGACCCGGGCGACGCAACAGTGACTCGCGTTGCGCCTCGTCCAGCGCGCTCCAGTCGATGCGGCGCAGGCCGCGGCGGTCCGGCGCGACGAGGTTGGTTTTGGGCACGCTCATGTCGGCACCCGCGCTCATGCCAGCATGCCCTCCACCGGCAATACCAGCAGCCCGCGGGCACCGGCGCGCTTGAGCTCCTCCAGTCGCTGCCAGGTCACCGCGCCGTGGCACAGTGCCTGCAGCGCCAGGCCATCGCTGCCGTCGATGCGGGTGACCGTCGGCGCCTCGGCGTCGGGCAGCAACGGCAGCAGGCCGGGCACCGCCTCGCGCGAGGCCTGGAACAGCAGCAGTTTGCTGTTGCGGATGCGCAACGCGCCGTCGAGCCGGCGCAGCAGCAGCTCGGCCAGTTCGGCGCGCGGATCGTCGAAGCTGCCGGTCGGCCCGGCCAGCACCGCTTCGCTTTCGAGCAACGTCAGCACCGGCTTGAGCTGGTTGGCCGCCAGGGTGGCGCCGCTGGACACCAGGTCGCAGATCGCATCGGCCTGGCCTAGCCTGGGGGCGATCTCGACCGAGCCGGACAACTGCACCACGTCGGCGGCGATGCCCTGCGCGACCAGCCACTCCGACAGCAGCGCCGGATAACTGGTCGCGATGCGCTTGCCTTCGAGCTGGCGGGCGTCCTGCCAGGTCCAGGTGTCGGGCACCGCCAGCGCCAGCCGGCAGGCGCCGAACCCGAGCGCGCGCCATTCGCGGAACGCCGGTGCGCGCTGCGCCGCGCGGCGCTCGCGGTCCTGCTCGAGCAGCACGTTGCGGCCGACGACGCCCAGATCGCAGACGCCGTCGGCGATCAGGCCGGGGATGTCGTCGTCGCGGACCAGCAGCAGGTCGACCGGCAGGCTTTCGCCGTAGCAGAACAGCCGGTCGCGGCTTTCGCGCCAGCTCAGCCCGCACGAGGCCAGCAAGGCGCGCGCGGCGTCGGCCAGGCGGCCGGATTTCTGGATGGCGATGCGCAGACGGTCGCGCGCCGCCGCGGGGACGGGTGGGCTCATATGGGGTGCCTCAGCGGTGGCGCGAAGGTGGGGACGTGTCGCGCTGCAACGCGGCGGCATAGCCGCCGGCGCCGCGGTCCAGCGTGCGTGCGACCCGCCCGATCGTGGTGACGCTGACCTGGGTGCGCTCGTGGATCTCGCGATACGGAACGCCGGCGGCGACCAGCGGCACTACCCGCCAGCGGTCGGTCATCGCCTCCAGCTCGGCCGGAGTGCACAGGTCGTCCAGGAACGCACACAGCTGCTCGACGCTGCGCAGCCCGAGCATCGCCGTGGCGAGGCCGGTGATCGCGTCGTGCTCCTGCTCGGCGGGGTTGGGGCGACGTTTCATGCTGTCTTCTTGTATTAATGCGCTGTCACGTTAATTGGTTGCGAGGCATCCGTCAACCCGCTGCCGGTATCCGGTTTGGAACCTGGGCAGCCCATCTGTGTTTGCCGTAGCGATCAGGCGGCGGCACGTCGCGTCATACCGGGCGTGATGCGTGCCGCGGGGTGATCCGCAGCGCCGAGCTTGCTCGGCTGCTCCTCCGCGGCGGTCGGGCAGCGGAGCAAGCTCCGCTCTACCAAGCGCCAGTGGGCGCGGGACGCAATCCGCGACAAGAGCGATCACGGCCATGGGCCGCTCCTACAAAGCCCCGCCGCCCGCCACGCGCTCGACCCGGAGTACACTCCGGCGGTCCCCGCCCGGGGATGTCGGCCGCGGTTGGCCAGGTCGTGGGGGACATGCATGGAGCATTTCAGGCGATCGCTGATTCTCGCGCTCGCGTCGTACCTGCTGCTGGCATGCGGCTGGGCGCAGGCGCAAGGGGTGATGGAGCTGGAAGCCGGCACCTCGCAGGTGTCGCTGTCGACGCACCTGCATTACTTCCACGATGCCGATGGCGCTGCGGACTTAGCCACCGTGGCGCGCCTTGCGCGGCAGCAGCGCTTCCGGCCGCTGCCTTCGGACAACCCCGCCTTCGGCTTCCAGACCGGCGCATTCTGGTTCCACGCCGAGCTGGTCAACCGGCGCGCGGACGAGCAGCGCTGGCTTCTCGTGCAGGAGTACGCGCTCAGCGACCGCCTCGACGTCTACCTGCGCTACGCCGACGGGCGCGTCGTGCACCAGGCCGGTGGCGACCATCTCGCGTTCGCCGAGCGCAGCATCCGTTACCGGCACCCCAACTTCTGGCTGGAGCTGCCGGTCCACGAGCCGGTCGACCTGTTCGTCCGCGTGCGCAGCCAGAGCTCGATGCAGGTGCCGCTGACGCTGTTCACGCCGACCGCGTTCACCGAAAAATCGCGCGACGCGCAGCTCGCCATCGGGCTGTACTACGGCATCCTGCTGGCGTTGTTCATCTACAACCTGGTGCTGTGGCTGACGCTGCGCGATGCCAGTTATTTCTGGTACCTGTTCCATGTCACCGCGTTCGGGCTGGTGCTGTTCACCCTCAACGGGCTTGGCTTCGAGTACCTGTGGTCGGACTCGGCCTGGCTCGCCGACAAATCGGTGCCGCTGTCGATCTGCCTGGCGCAGATCGGCATGCAACAGTTCACCCGCACCTTCCTCGGGCTGGGCGAGCGCTGGCGCCTGGGCGACCGGGTCGGGCTGGGCCTGATCGCGTTCTTCGTGATCTTCGGCATCGCCGCGACCCAGCTGCCCTACTCGATCGCCACACCGATCGCCTCGCTGGCGGTGTTCGTCAACATCGTCTGGATCGCGGCGGCCACGGTGGTGGCGGTACGCCGCGGCTACCGGCCGGCGCGGATTTTCCTGCTGGCCTGGGCGATGTTCCTGCTCGGTACGGCGCTGTTCGTGGCCCTGGCGTTCGGCCTGCTGCCCAAGACCTTCGTCACCGAATACGGCGTGCAGATCGGCTCGGCGCTGGAAATGCTGCTGCTGTCGGTGGCGCTGGGCCACCGTTACGCGGCGCTGCGCAGCGCCAACGAGCGCATCGTGCGCGAAGCCAAGCAGCAACTCGAGCACAAGGTCCAGCAACGCACCACCGAGCTGCGCAGCGCGCTGGGTCAACTGGAGGACGCGCATACCCGATTGCGTGAAACCAGCCAGCGCGACGGCCTCACCGGACTGCACAACCGCACCCATTTCCACAATGCGCTCGAGGCGCTGGTGGCCAAGGCGCAGCGGGAACAGCAACCGCTGTCGCTGCTGATGATCGATCTGGACTATTTCAAGATGATCAACGACCGCTACGGCCATCTGGTCGGCGACGAGTGCCTGCGCTGGGCCGCGCATGCGATCGGCAAGGCGTTGCGGCCGCACGACGCCCTGCTGGCGCGCTTTGGCGGCGAGGAGTTCGTGGCCGCACTGCCCGGACAGGACCTGCAGCGGGCGACCGAGGTGGCCGAGCAGTTACGCCAGCAGCTGCGCGAGCGCAACTGCAGCAGCGGTGAGCATTCCATCGCGGTGTCGGCCAGCATCGGCGTGCATATGCTGGACACGCGCAGCCTGGACAGGAACCTCGAGGAGGTCATCGATGAGGCCCTGCAGGCGGCCGACCAGGCACTCTATGCGGCCAAGGCGCACGGGCGCGATTGCGTTAGGGCGGCGCCGCTGCCCGCCTGAGGGCAAGCCTCAGCGATCCGCGATCGCCGCCAGCACCAGGCCTTCGTGCACCAGCCGTACTGCGGTCGCGACCTCGGCATCGAGCGCACGATCGCGATCCAGGAACGGGATCTCGGTGCGGATCGCGGCATGCGCCGCGGCCACCTTGTCACCGGGGCGGAACTCGTCGGCAGTCGCCAGTTCGTTGCGCAAACCTTCGACCTCCCGCAGAAACGCCTCACGGTCATCGGCGTCGGCGCCCAACCCGCACTGCACCTTGCTGGCGAACGTCGCCGCATCCACGCGGCCGGCCAGATCACGCGCGGCATTGATCATGTCGCGCCGCAGATCCAGCGCCTGCGCGGCGGTGTACAGCTCCAGCGCGAGCACCTTGCCGAGGTCCTCGGCCATCGCCAACGCATGGCGCGCCTCGTTGGCGCCCATCGAGACGTGGTCCTCGGCATTGGCGCTGGTCGGGATGGAGTACACCGACGCCGGATGCGCCCGGCTGGCCAGGTCGTTGACGATCGCCGCGGCGGTGTACTGCACGATCATGAAGCCCGATTCGGTCGCGTCCTCGTTGCCGATCAGGNAGCCCGGCAGCCCGTCGTTGGTCGCCGGGTCGACCAGCTTGTTGAGGCGGCGCTCGGAGATGCTCGCCAGCACCGGGATCGCCGCCTTGATGTAGCTCATCGCCAGCGCCAGCGGCATGCCGTGGAAGTGGCCGGCGGATATCACCTGTTGCTCGACGTGCTCGGCCTGCGCGTCGGGGAAGATGATCGGATTGTCGGTCAGCGAGTTGAGCTCGACCTCCAGCACGCGGGCGGCCTGCGCGACCGCATCGCGCACCGCGCCGTGGACCTGCGGCGTGCAGCGCAGCGAGTAGCTGTCCTGCGGCTGGTGTTTCTTGCCGCCGCGGAACGGCCGGAAGCGGGTGTAGAACTTCTCGCGGCCGTGGCGCTGGTCCAGCGGGACCCAGTCCCAGCCGATGTCGAACCGCAGCTCCCGCGCCTCCTGGGTGTCCCAGCACTGCGGATGCCACGGACGGAAGCGCGGCACCAGGTGATACGGGATGTCGGCCAGCGTGGAGCCAGCCAGCATCCGGCGCAGGTTGGCGGCGGCTTCGACCTGCCCCGGATGTGGACGCAGCGCGTGCACCTCCTCGGCGAACGCACCGAGCCTGCCGGCAAACGCGTCGATGGTCATCGCCGCGGCGAGGTCGGCGGTTTCCAGCAGTGCCTCCAGCTTGTGCAGCGCGAGCACGCCGCAGGCCAGCATCTGCGCGGTGCCGTTGTTGAGCGCGAGCCCTTCCTTGTACGACAGGGTGACCGGCGTCAGGCCAGCGCGCTGCAGCGCCTCGGCCCCGGGCATGCGCTCGCCCTGGTAAAACGCCTGGCCGCCGCCGAGCAGCACGATCGCCAGGTGCGACAACGGCGCCAGGTCGCCCGAGGCGCCGACCGACCCGAGCTGCGGCACCACCGGCACGATGCCGGCGTTGAGCATCGCCGCGAGCGCCTGCAGGGTCTGCACGCGGATGCCGGAATGCCCGCGCATCAGCGTGTTGATCCGGATGCACAGCATCGCCCGCACGATCTCCGGGGCGAACGGCTCGCCCACGCAGACCGCGTGGGTCACGATCAGGTTGCGTTGCAGTTCCGCGTGCAGCGACTCGTGCGGGTTGACCGCATCGACGCCAGCCCCGGAGCGCAGCCGGTGCGCGCCGAGCAGCCGGTCGGCATTGCTGCCGAAGCCGGTCGAGACACCGTAGATGGGCTCCTCGCGGCCGACCTGATCGGCCAGGAACTCGGCGGCGCGCGCGACCGCGGGCAGTTGCGCGGCGGCCAGCTCGACCTGCGCGCCATGCGCGACCATCACCAGCTGCGCGCGCGTCAGCGTGCGGCCGTCCAGCGAGATCGGCCTCATGGCCGCGCCTCCGGCAAGACCGCCGCCTGTGCCAGCTCGACCCGCAAGGTCCTGGCCAGCTCGGTGCGTGGCACCTCGAACTGGTCGGCGCGGCGCAGGTCCTTGATCGTCACCGTGCCGCGGGCGATCTCGTCCTCGCCGAGCACGGCGACGAAGCGGATGCCGGCGCGATCGGCGTACTTGAACTGCTTGCCGAGCTTGGACGATTCCATCACCACCTCCGTGTTGAGCCCGCCCTGGCGCAGCTCGGCCGCCACCGCCAGGCAGTGCGGCAGCGCGGCGGCGTCCATTTGCGTGACCAGCACCTGGACCGTGCTTTCGGCGGTATCGACCAGTCCGGCCTCGCGCAATTGCCAGAACAGGCGGGTCAGCCCGATCGAGATGCCCACGCCGGGCAGCTTCGACTTGCTGTACTGGCCGGCGAGATCCTCGTAGCGACCGCCCGAGCAGATCGAACCGATCTGCGGGTAGTCATCCAGCGTGGTCTCGTAGACGGTGCCGGTGTAGTAGTCCAGGCCGCGCGCGATCGAGAAGTTCAGCGCGTAGTCGGACTCGGGCACGCCCAGCGCACGGACCAGATCGAGCACCTCGCGCAGCTCGGCTATGCCCTCGCGCAGGGCGTCGTTGCCCTCCCCCAGCGCATCGAGCCGCGCCATCGCATCGGCGTGCGAGCTCGAGCGCACCCCGACGAACTCCAGAATCGTCGCGACCGCATCGCCGCCCAGGTTGAAACCTTCGCCGGTCAGCGTCTCGCGCACGTAATCCGCACCGCGCTTGTCGAGCTTGTCGACCTCGCGCAATACCCGGGCCTGCAAGTCGGGCCCGGCAATGCCCTGGGTCTCGAAGAAGCCGCGCATCAGCTTGCGGTTGTTGAGCTGGATGGTGAACTTGCCGATCGCCAGTTCCGAGAACACGGCGTGGATCACCGCCGGGAACTCGGCATCGAAGCGCACGCTGAGCGCGTCCTTGCCGACCACGTCGATGTCGCACTGGTAGAACTCGCGGAACCGCCCGCGCTGCGCGCGCTCGCCGCGGTAGACGCGCTGCATCTGGTAGCGGCGGAATGGGAATGCGAGGTCGTGCTCGTGCTCGGCGACGTAGCGCGCCAGCGGCACGGTGAGGTCGAAGCGCAGTGCCAGCTCGGGTGGGCCGTCGCTGTCGGATGCCTTGCCGAGCGCGCCGGTGGACTGCACGAAATACACCTGGCGCTCGGTCTCGCCACCGGACTTGGTCAACAGCACCTCCGACAGCTCCATCACCGGGGTCTCCACCGGCAGGAAGCCGAAACGCTCGAAATTGCGCCGGATCGTGTCCAGCGTGCGCTGGAAGGCGATCTGGTCACGGGGCAGCAGCTCCATGACCCCGGGCGGGGTACGCGGCTTGATCAAGCGGGACTCCAGTGCGGCCGCTCAAGGGCGGGCGCCGATACAGGTTGAGGGCAATACGGTGGGGCGCAATCAGACCGCACAGTCTAGCCGCAGCGCCCGCGCCGCCCTACCCCGGCGGCTGACGACCCTAGGGCGCATTGCAATGCCCTCGCTCGTGGGCTGGATGGGCCTGCCTATTGCCTGCCCCGTCCCGACTGGCTAAAATGCGCGGCTCTGCTGTCGGGGTGTAGCTCAGCCTGGTAGAGCGCTACGTTCGGGACGTAGAAGTCGCAGGTTCAAATCCTGTCTCCCCGACCAATGAATTCAAAGAGTTACCACTAAACCGGCCGTGAGCCGGTTTTTTGTTGGGTGCAAACCGGGCAACGTGCTCGGGGCCGGCCGATCGAGCAGCGGATCCATACCGGAATTACGGAGCGATGCGCGTCGTTCTTCGCGCGACTTGAAGCGGTCCGAACGTGCCCTCGGCCCCACGGAACAGTTGCGGAAGAACGGATCGATCCAGTCCAGGACCTGGTGCACCGGTTGCCCCGCCACAGGAGGCGAAGGTCACTTTCACCTTTGCCCCTTGGATGCCTTGGCTTTGGGATTGGAGAACAGATCAGCTTGGATGGATTCCGGCCCGCCAACATTTATCCACCAGTTATCCACCGACTTATCTGCAACTGGACTGCGAATACGAAGGTAGATTCACTGGCACACGTCAGGACGGGGGTAATGGCATGGCCGGCGAGCCGAATCAGTTTGTGATCTACAAGGACATGCAAGACGATTGGCGCTGGAGGCTCTTTGCGGCGAACGCGGAAAAAATCGCCGAGAGCGGCGAGGGCTACAAGAACCGGGTCGACTGCATTCACGGAGTGCGATTGGTTGCCGCCACCGCTACCAAGGCGGATATCTGGGACGGCGCGACGAAACAGTGGATCTAGCGCAGTCCAGCGCCTGACCCTCAGGCATCAACTGCCTTCCGCGAGTCTCCACGCAACCGCTTCGCCCGCGCGAAAGGGCACGAAAACCTCTTCCCCGTCGAGCTCGATCTCCGCGGGCACCGTCCAGGACTCCTTGACCAGGGTCACGCTGTCGCGGTTGCGCGGCAGGCCGTAGAAATCGGGGCCATGGAAGCTGGCAAAGGCCTCCAGCCTGTCGAGTGCTCCGGCCTGCTCGAACACTTCGGCATACAGTTCCAGCGCCGCGCCTGCGGTGTAGAGCCCTGCGCAGCCGCAGGCGGACTCCTTGGCGTGCCGCAGGTGCGGCGCGCTGTCGGTGCCCAAAAAGAACTTCGGGCTGCCACCAGTGGCGGCGGCAACGAGCGCGCGGCGGTGTTCCTCGCGTTTCAGCACCGGCAGGCAGTAGGCGTGCGGGCGCAGGCCGCCGGCGAACAGGGCGTTGCGGTTGAGCAGCAGGTGGTGCGCGGTGATGGTCCCGCCCACATTGGGCCCCGCACCCGCAACGAATTCGGCACCCTGCCTTGTGGTGATGTGCTCCAGCACGACCTTGAGGCGCGGGAAGCGCGCAACGATGGGAGCCAGGTGCCGCTCGATGAAAACCGCCTCGCGGTCGAAGATGTCGACCTTCGGGTCGGTCACCTCGCCGTGCAGCAGCAGCGGCAGGCCGACTTCCTCCATGGCGGCGAACACCGCATCGCAGCGGTCGAAGTCGGTGACACCCCACTGCGCATTCGTCGTCGCACCGGCAAGGAAGGCCTCTCCGACGCCGTGCACGAAGCCACTGCGGCGGGCACGGACGATCTCCTCGGGCGTGGTGTGATCAGTCAGATACAGCGTCATGTGCGGGTCGAACGACATGCCCTCCGGCAGCGCCGCCAGGATGCGGTCGCGGTATTCGCGCGCTTCGTCCACGGTCCGCACGGGAGGGTCCAGGTTGGGCATGACCATGGCACGCGCAAAGCGGCGCGCGGTGTCCGGAAGCACCGCATGCAGCATCTCCCCGTCGCGCAGGTGCAGATGCCAGTCATCGGGGCGGGTGAGGGTCAGGCGTGTTGGGTTCATGTGCGGACTCGGGTCAGAACTGGATAGAAATTGAGGTGATCGAGACTGGGCAGAGAGTGCACTGTAGATGGCGTTGTCGATCATTGGCATGGCAGTCCCCTGTCTGGCGAATAGCTGAATCAGCTCTTCCGACGGGCCTTGGCGCGCGCCGCGCTTTCGCGCTTCAGTGGTCCTTTCACGTTCCAAGCGCCGCGAGGCTGCGCGACCCTGCCGCCAATCGCGATCGCTGGACCCGCTCTACCCTACTTCGACCGGGGTGTAAGAGCGCGGATCATTCGCCAACGATCGCCCCCAGCCGCTCTCTCAACGCGCCCAGACGCAGGTCCGCTGCGGCACCGGGCGACGTCCGGGCGGCGAGGCTTTGCTGCGGGTTGCCGTCGGCCCAACCCGCCGGATCCGCGGCCTGCTTGTAGGCATCGCGGAAAGGCACTCCGTCGCGGGCGAGATCCATCGCCACATCGGTCGCGTACATCGACGGCTCCAGTGCGGCCACCAACGCGTCCTGGCGCCACTCGATGTTGCGCATCAGATCGGGCAGCAGCGACAGCGCCGCACGGTCGCGATGCGACCAGCTTGGCGCGCCGATATCGGCGGTCGACCAGACATTCGGCAGCCGGTTCCCTGCATTGCCGATCCCCACCGCCTCGCGTGAGCGGCTGCACGTGCCGCCGGCGCCGACGAGGCAGTCGCCACGAGTTAGTGGCCATACTTCGGCGTGACGCGGGCGCCATGGGCGCCCAAGGCCTTT
>JAHWKC010000310.1 GCA_019348095.1 Pseudomonadota bacterium
CGGTACCGACCAGCTCCACGCCGCCGACGCGGATCCCGTAGTCGCGGTCGTGCCGGTAGAGCGTCAGCACGGTTCCGTCGGGGGCGGTGGCCTCGCCGAGGCGCTCGGTTCGCTTCACGTCGTCCGGAGGGGCCGGGGTGATGGGCGAGCGTCGGCGGGCCCCCACGGGGAGGCCCGGCGCATCAGCCCGGGGTGAGCGCTTCCAGCGCCGGGCGCAGTCTCCCGAACGCCTCGCGGATGGTGAAGCGGCCGAGCGTGGCGTCCTCCATCGTGTTGTGGACCACGCCGTGCCGGTCCGGTCGCAGCCCGGTGACCAGGGTGTAGTGGTTCGGGAAGGTGAGCGACGGGTAGGACGGCGTCATCCACTCGGCACGCACGCCAGTCCGGGCGAGGCGCGCGAGGTTCGGGGTGATCCCCAGCTCGAGGTAATCGGCGCGGAAGCCGTCCAGCGACACCAGCAGCACCGGCGCGGACGGGGTCGAGGCCTGCACCGGCGCTGGCGGCGGGCGGCTGGTGCAGCCGAAGAGGGACAGGCCGAGCAGGGCCGCGAAGGTCTTGGAAATCAGGCGCATGAGCGGACCATAGTAGGCGGAGATTGCAGTATGACTTTAGCTGCGCGGCGCACGCCGTGGGTTTGCCGATGCTGCCGGCGGTGTCGCGCAGCAGGCCTCTCGGCTCGCGTTCGGCCAACACCCGTGCCAGCGAGCCTGACGCAGCCCTAAATACCCTGTCGGAAATCGCGGCGACCGGCGCTCCGGCGGCGTATCGTGGTGGCATGCCCCATCGCCCGAGGTGACGCCATGAAACGTCTGTTGATTGCCAGCCTGCTCGGCTCGTTCGCGTTCGCCGCCGCGGCCCAGAGCACCACCGATGCCGATGTGGATGCGCAGGCGCGGGTCGAGACCGAAACTGCCACGGCCGATGCCACGGTCGAGCTGGACACCCGTGCCGAGCTGCAGCAGGACGCCGACCGCAACTGCATCCGCTACACCGGCTCGCGCATTACCTCCCGCATCACCGCGCGCAGGACCGACGAGACCGATTGCGTGATCGCCCACGGCCGCGTCTACACCCGCGAGGACCTGGACCGCACCGGCGAGATCAATGTCACCGACGCCCTGCGCCGGCTGGATCCTTCCATCCGCTGATCCTCGGCAACACCGCCGCACGACGAAAACGCCCGGCCCGCGCCGGGCGTTTCCATGTCCCAAGTAGGAGCGGCTTCAGCCGCGAAGCAAAACCGGTTGCCGCAACGCCCGTGAGCGCCCCGATCCGCGGTGGGTAGAGCCGAGCTTGCTCGGCTGCCTGGTGGGCCAGACCGAAGAGCAGCCGAGCAAGCTCGGCTCTACCCCCGTCGCAGCCGCTCCTGCAGGAGGTCACCGCGTGACTTTCGCGATGCCGCGGCAATCAGTGTCCCATCGCGGCTGAAGCCGCTCCTACAAGGACGCCGGCGCTTGGGGGAAACGGGGCGCAAGCCCCACCCGCGAACCCCTGCGATAATCGCCCGCTTCGCCACTGCAACAGGGCCTGCCATGTCCTCCCGCGTCGATCCCTCCCGCGTCATCCGCGCCCCGCGGGGCAGCCAGCGCACCTGCAAGTCGTGGCTGACCGAAGCCGCCTACCGGATGATCCAGAACAACCTGGATGCCGAAGTGGCCGAGGACCCGACCGAGCTCGTGGTCTACGGCGGCATCGGCCGGGCCGCGCGCGACTGGGCGTCCTATGACGCGATCCTGGACTCGCTGAGGACCCTCGAAGGCGACGAGACCCTGCTGGTGCAGTCCGGCAAGCCGGTCGGCATCTTCCGCACGCACAGCGACGCCCCGCGCGTGCTGATCGCCAACTCCAACCTGGTGCCGGCGTGGGCGACCTGGGAGCACTTCCACGAGCTCGACCGCAAGGGCCTGATGATGTACGGCCAGATGACCGCCGGCAGCTGGATCTACATTGGCAGCCAGGGCATCGTGCAGGGCACCTACGAGACCTTCGTCGAGATGGGCCGCCAGCACTACGGCGGCGATCTCACCGGCCGCTGGATCCTCACCGCCGGGCTGGGCGGGATGGGCGGCGCACAGCCGCTGGCCGCCAGCCTGGCCGGTGCGTGCAGCCTCAACATCGAATGCCGCCAGAGCCGCATCGACATGCGCCTGCGCACCCGTTACGTCGACGAGCAGGCGACCGATCTGGATGATGCGCTCGCCCGCATCGAGCGCTACACCCAGGCCGGCGAAGCCAAGTCGATCGCGCTGCTCGGCAATGCCGCCGAGATCCTGCCGCAACTGGTCCAGCGCGGCGTGCGCCCCGACGCCGTCACCGACCAGACCAGCGCACACGACCCGGTGCACGGCTACCTGCCGATCGGCTGGACGCTGGAGCAATGGCTCACCGCGCAGAAGTCCAACCCCGGGCGCGTCCGCGACGAGGCCAAGAAATCCATGCGCGTGCACGTCGAGGCGATGCTCGCGTTCCAGCAGCAGGGCATCCCGACCTTCGACTACGGCAACAACATCCGCCAGATGGCCAAGGACGAGGGTTGCAGCAACGCCTTCGACTTTCCCGGCTTCGTCCCCGCCTACGTGCGGCCGCTGTTCTGCCGCGGTATCGGCCCGTTCCGTTGGGTCGCGCTCAGTGGCGACCCGGAGGACATCTACAAGACCGACGCCAAGGTCAAGCAGCTGATCCCCGACGATCCGCACCTGCACCGCTGGCTCGACATGGCGCGCGAGCGCATCGACTTCCAGGGGCTGCCCGCGCGCATCTGCTGGGTCGGGCTGGGCCTGCGCGACAAGCTGGGCCTGGCGTTCAATGAGATGGTCCGCAATGGCGAGCTCAAGGCGCCGGTGGTGATCGGCCGCGACCATCTGGACAGCGGCAGCGTCGCGTCACCGAACCGCGAAACCGAAGCGATGCGCGACGGCAGCGATGCGGTGTCCGACTGGCCGCTGCTCAACGCGATGCTCAACGTCGCCGGCGGCGCGACCTGGGTGAGCCTGCACCACGGCGGCGGCGTGGGAATGGGCTACAGCCAGCACGCGGGCGTGGTGATCGTCGCGGACGGCACGGAGGAGGCGGCGCGGAGGCTGGAACGGGTGCTCTGGAACGACCCCGCAACGGGCGTGATGCGGCACGCGGATGCGGGATACGCGATCGCGCGGGATTGCGCGCAGGAGACGGGACTGCGGTTGCCGGGGATCACGGAAACTTAGGCTCTTCTGCGCTCAAGCGTTGGAGGCGAGCCAGTCCCGGAACTCGGCCACCACCTCGGCCCGGGCGTTTACCACGGTGTCCTCCGATGGATAGGC
>JAHWKC010000311.1 GCA_019348095.1 Pseudomonadota bacterium
GACGTGAAGGTACACCTGCCCCTTGTCGTCTACCGAGCCGCGGGCGTACAGGTTGCCGTCGCGCACCTCGGGCTCGAACGGGGCGGTGGTCCACTCGTCCAGCGGCTCGGGTGGCTGCACGTCGTAGTGGCCGTAGACCAGCAGCGTGGGCGCCCCTTCCGGTGCGCCGCGCCACTCGCCAAGGACGACGGGGTGGCCCGCGGTGGGAATCACCTCCACCGTCTGCAGCCCGGCCTCGCGCATGCGGTCGGCCAGCCAGTCGGCGGCCCGGGCGACCAGCTCGCTGCCGGTCCACCGCAGCACGTTCTCGCAGACGAGGGGCGCGTCGGTGGCGTCCGCGCCCTCGGCGACGCAGGCCTCGACGACCTCGTCCTCGTCCCCGCCGAGCGGTGTCGCGACGTCCAGACGATCCTGGAGATGACGCACGGCGATCTGATGTAACTCCCCGAGAGGGGTCGCCGTCTCCGCCGGGGGACGAACGGCTGGCGGGCGGAGTCGACTAGCTGCGGCCGCGGGCGGCGGCGATCTCGACCTGGGCGCCGCTGCGGGCGCGCCAGTGGCGATCCAGGCGTTGCACGTGCACGTTGTCGGGATAGGTCTCGAGCAGCGCGCCGCGCACAGCGGCCGCGCGATCGATCCGCTGCTGCGCGACCAGGGCATTGACCTGACCGATGCGCGCTTCCAGGTTGCGCGGGTCCTGCGTGTGGGCGACATCGAAGCGTTCCAGCGCCTGGTCTTCCCAGCCGCGCTTCAGCAGCACGATGCCGAGCTTGGCCTGCAGGTCCGGGTTGCTGGGTGCCAGCCGCGTCATCGGCGCCAGCATTGCCTGTGCACCGGCGGGGTCCTCGGAGTAGGCCCGGATCATCGCCAGGTTGCTGTCGGCGCTATAGCGGTTCCAGTTCTGATAGGCGACCCGGACATCGTCGGTCTTCGGCCAGGCCGTCTCGTTTGCCGCGATCTTCTGCAGGTGGCGCAGCGCGTCGGCGTGCCGTTCGCTTTCCAGGTAGGCGTACGCCAGCACCACCTGGGTGTCGATGTCATCGGGCAATGCGGCCGCTGCGTCCTCCAGCGCCTCGATGGATGCTTCGGGTTGTTGCAGCGCAAGCAGCGAGTCGCCCGCGGCGGCCAGGGCGTACGGTGGAATGTCGATGCCATCGGCGCGCATCTGCCGATAGCGACTGGCGGTTTCCTGGTGGCGCTCCAGCCCGTTGAGGATGACCAGATCGTCGAAGCCCTGGCGCAGCGGCGCGCTGGGATCCGGCTCGAGCGCACCGCTGCCGGACGTACGGGCGTCGGCGGCGCGCTGCATGTCCTGCAGTCGCCGCGGTTCGTCCAGCGGCCTGAAACCGCCCCAGACGGTCAGCCGGGCGATCCGATCGGCGCTCAGGCGGGCGCGCTCGGCGTCGCTGAAGAGTTCCGGACGTGCCTGGTACAACGACCATGCGAGACTGGCACTGCCCAGATCGGCAAGCGTCATGACCCGGCGATGGTAGACATCCGGCTCCTGCGGGGCCTCGGTTTGCAGCCGCTCGTAGATGGACAGTGCATCCACCCAGCGTTTTTGGTCACTAAGTGCCGCGGCGCGCGTCATTTCGGCCGCGTAGCGCGATCCGCCCTGCGCATCATCGAGCCCGGCGGCGGCCAGCTCACCCGGTAGAAAAATCGCCAGGATGAGCGCAGCAGCAAGGCTGGACGCCATCGGGTGCGCGGTCGGACGACTCAATTCCCTATCCCCTGATTTGGCGCGAGGCTGCTTTTGTGCCTGCCCTGAACGCACCGAAAAGTTTGTGACGCAGTTCGCATTACTGACGTAGCAAGATGCTTGCCAACCACCGGCAGGACCGTCAGGGCCGTTGCATGCAAGGCGCGTGCGGGGAGAACGGCTGCCTCGACCGGCGGATCGCAGCCCGGATGCGTCGGAGAATCGGCCTCAATGCGCCGGATGTTATGATTGGTCGCTGACGACAGCAGTTCGTCGGATCCGGGTAGCCGCCGTCGGGTGGTTCAAGCCGGACTCGCGGGCTGCCTTCCGACGGGAGCGGTCCTGCTCCCGGGCATCCGCCGGGCGGCTCATGGCCCGCCCTGCAGCATTGCGCGGATCTCGTCAGGTCCGGCCGCAGTTGCCGCCGGGGGCATTCCTGCCGCCGACTTTCCGTCGCCGACAACGGACCGCGACGGCCGCAACGGTTCGGCGCTTCGCCAACAGGCGTGAGCCGCGCGCTTCCGGGCGCTCCAGCGGCATGGCGGTTTTCCAACCGCGCGACGCGGGCACTCGACCGACTCGACTCCCTGGAGGATCTCCAAAAATGACATCACCCTTCCCCGAACAACAACTGCCGCGCTGGCAGCGCGCCGTGCTCAAGGTCGGCAGCAGCCTGCTGACCGACGGCAAGGGCGGTCTGGGCAAGCGCAACGCGGCGGTACTGGCCAACATGATCGCGCGCTTCCACGACGAGGGCCGCGAGGTGCTGCTGCGCCTGGCGCGCGACGCCGACGTGCTGCTCGAGTCGTTCCGCCCCGGTGTGCTCGACCGCCTCGGCGTCGGCTACGAGCGCCTGCGCCAGGAGAACCCCGGCCTCGTGTACTGCGCGATCACGGGCTACGGCCAGGACGGGCCCTACCGCGACCGCTCCGGCCACGACATGAACTACCTCGGGCTCGTCGGGCTGCTTGCGCTGTCGGGGGAGGCCGACGGCCCGCCGGTGCAGGCCGGCGGCCAGATCGCCGACCTCGGCGGCGGCGCGCTGATGGCGGCGTTCGCGATCCTGGCCGCGCTGCGCGAGCGCGACCGCTCCGGCGAGGGGCAGCTCGTCGACGTCTCGATGGCCGACGGCGCGCTCTCGTGGCTGGCCATGGTGGCGGCCGACTACCTCGCCTCCGGCACGCCGCCGCGCCGCGGCGCGCAGCCGCTCGCGGGCGCGCTCGTCTGCTACCGGCCGTACGGCTGCGCGGACGGCCACGTGACCCTCGGCGCGCTCGAGCCGAAGTTCTGGCAGGCGTGGTGCCGCGGGGTCGTTCGCGAGGACCTCATCGAGCGCCAGTTCGAGCCGCCGGGGTCGGCGGCGCACGCCGAGGTCGAGGCGATCTTCGCGGCGCGCACCCGCGCGGAGTGGACCGCCTTCGCCGGCGAGCACGACTGCTGCCTCGAGCCCGTGCTCGAGCTCGAGGAGGCGCTCGACTCAGAGCTGGTGCGGGCGCGCGAGATGGTCGTCGAACTCGACCAGCCCGGCGCGGAGGCGCCCGTCCGCCTCCTCGGCGTCCCGGTGAAGCTGTCGCGCACGCCGGGCGATCCCAACCGCA
>JAHWKC010000312.1 GCA_019348095.1 Pseudomonadota bacterium
CAGGCGCACGTCATCGCCGATGTGTTCAAGCTGGTCAACGATCCCTTCGTCGGCAAGCTTGGTGTGTTCCGCGTCTACCAGGGCACGATCCGGCGCGACAGCCAGTTGTTCATCGACGACAGCCGCAAGCCGTTCAAGGTCGGCCATCTGTTCAAGCTCAAGGGCCGCGAACACGTGGAGATCGACCGGGCGATTCCGGGCGACATCGCCGCCGTGGCGCGCGTCGACGAGTTGCACTTCGATGCGCTGCTGCACGACAGCCATGACGAGGATCGCATCCATCTGGCACCGCTGGATTTTCCCAGCCCGATGTTCGGGCTGGCCGTCGAGGCGGCAAGCCGGGGACAGGAGCAGAAGCTCGCAACCGCGCTGCACAAACTTTCCGAGGAAGATCCATGCTTCCTCGTCGAGCACGAGACCGAAACCAACGAGACAGTGCTGCGCGGCCTGTCGGACCTGCACCTGCGGATCAACCTCGACCGGCTGCGTGAGCGTTACGGCGTGGAGGTCGTGTCGCATCCACCACGCATCGCGTACCGCGAGACGATCAGCGCCAAGGCCGAGGGGCACCACCGTCACAAGAAGCAGACCGGCGGCGCCGGCCAGTTTGGCGAGGTGTTCCTGAAGGTCGAGCCGCTGCCGCGCGGCGCAGGCTTCGAGTTCGTCGATGAGGTCAAGGGCGGCACGATCCCGGGCCAGTTCATGCCCGCGGTGGAAAAAGGCGTGCGGCAGGTGCTTCAGCAGGGTGCCGTGGCCGGTTATCCGATGCAGGATGTCCGCGTGATCGTCCACGACGGCAAGCATCACAGCGTCGACAGCAAGGAAGTGGCGTTCGTCGCGGCGGGTCGAAAAGCCTTCCTCGACGCGGTGGCCAAGGCGCGGCCGCAGCTGCTGGAACCGGTCGTCGATCTGGAGGTGCGCGCGCCCGAGCAGCACATGGGCGACATCAGCGGCGGACTGGCCGGCAAGCGCGCGCGCATCAACGGCACCGACGCCGAGCGCGGCGGCGAGATCGTGATCAAGGCGAAGGTGCCGCTGTCGGAACTGGAAAGCTACGCGGTCGAACTCAAGTCGGTCACGGCAGGACGCGGTCGCTATTCGCTGGAGTTCAGCCACTACGAGCCGGTGCCGCCGCAGGTGCAGCACAAGCTCGTCGAGTCGTACCGTCCGCGGCACGAGGAGGACTGATGCGCGGGAGTGCACCTTGAGCGCAATCTCTCCGCAGCTGGCCGCAGCCCTGGCCGATGCCGTGCTCGCGATGCACGTCGGCGTGGTGGCCTTCGTGGTGCTCGGCGAGGTGCTGTTCCTGATCGGCGGCTGGCGCGGCTGGGCCTGGGTCCGGCGGTTTTCCCTGCGGATCACGCATCTGCTGTTGATGGTGTTCGTCGCGGGCCAGGCGTGGCTCGGCGCGCTGTGTCCGCTGACGATGTGGGAACAGGCGCTGCGCGTGCATGCCGGGCAAGCTGCGTTTTCCGGCTCCTTCATCGAGCACTGGCTGTCGCGGCTGATCTTCTTCGAGGCGCCGTCGTGGGCATTCGTGGCCGCCTACATGGGCTTTGCGTTGCTGGTACTGCTGACGTGGCGATGGGTGCCGCCAGTGCGCCGCCGCAAGGCACGCGGGGCTTGAAGGGCCGTGGTCGCCTGCTTGCGACGCTGTCGATCCGCGTTTGGCCGCGTGAGCGAAATCGACCACACAGCGTTCTTCGAGCACACGAGGCCCCGGAACCCGCCGCCGATCAATCCTCTTCTTCGGGCTCCGGGACCGGCGTCGGATCGCGCGGTTCCACGACGGCCGGCTGGGTGGGAGCAAGGCTCGCCGGCGCCTGGTCCAGCCGCACCGGCTGCGGCATCAGTTGCGCGCGCAGGGCCCCTTCGGGGTACTCGATCGTCCCCACCACGATGTAGCTTTCCCCGGCGCGCACCGATGCGGCGGTCAGCGGGGTCAGTGCGATTTCGACGTTCTCCATGCGGGCTGACGTGGCGCCCTCGTCGATGTCCAGCCGTTGCTGGATCGGGCCGTTCTCGTTGTACTTGCCGGTGTGCAACGCCGCGCGCGTCGCCCCGAGGTCCAGCCCGGCGAAGATCATGTCGAGCCGCAGGACATTGTCTTCACCCAGCACTGCGGCCACCTCGCCGGTGCCCTCCGACTCGACCGCCGAGACCACGTTGGCGGGACTGAAGGTGCCACGCAGCATCACTTCCTGTGCCGCTGCAGGCGCGGTCGCCAGCAATAGCGCAAGGAGCGCGAACCGGCGCAGGGATGGGGCGATGGCGTTCGTCATGACTGGAAACTCCGGATGATCGTCGGTCTGCGGCAACGCGCTATTGAAAGCCTCTCCAGCGGGACGCTACCTTCATTGCGGTAGCTCGGGATGTGAAGGCACGTCGGCGCTCCTTGGCGCCCCGCTCCATCCGCGTGCCTTGACGGAGGGTTGCCGTCCTCCGCTCTACCCTGCTCCGGAATGGAGCCCGCGCCGCGCCGAACGCACGACTACGCACCTGCCGCCCGCAGCCTGGTCACGAGCACGCTGGTACTGGGCCTGCTCGCGACACTGGCGTACTGGGCCTGGCGCCAGCCCTTCATGATCCATCCACGCACGCTTTGGGAACTTAGCCGGATGTCTCCGCCCGCGGCGCTGCCGGTGCCGGTGGAAGGCGTGTCCACCGAAGCGGTGGCCGACACCTGGGGCGCCGCGCGTGGATCGACCCGCAGCCACGAGGGTGTCGACATCTTCGCGCCGCGCGGCACGCCCGTGCGCAGTGCGACACGGGGCGTGGTCAGCTCGATCCGCGAATCCGGCCTGGGCGGAAAACAGGTCTGGGTGCTCGGGCCGGGCATGGAGCGCCACTACTACGCACACCTGGACGACTGGGCCGAGGGACTCGACGAGCAGGATGTGGTGCAGGCCGGAGACACGCTGGGCTACGTCGGCACCAGCGGCAACGCGCGCGGCACGCCGCCCCACCTGCACTACGGCATCTACGGCAGCCAGGGCGCCGCCGACCCGTTGCCGCGTCTGCGCGCGGCCGCGCAACAGCCGGAGTCCTGATCCGCATCACGGCTACGCACGCCTTGGGGCGCGGCTGCGCACGACCCGACCCGCCCAACTAATGGCCTGTTCACGGTCTGCAGTTAAGGTTGAGTGCCACCGTGACCGGGATCGCCGACCATGAGTAGACGTGTCGCTACCGCAATGCTGATGCTGCTCGCCGTGCTGGCTGCCGGCTGCTCGACGCTCAATGCGGTCGGGGCGATGCTCGGCAGCCAGGTGACCTTTACGCAGCCGCA
>JAHWKC010000313.1 GCA_019348095.1 Pseudomonadota bacterium
TGCTGCGGCAGGCTGGGTCGCCGTCGAAGGCAGCCTGGGCGTCGGTCGCCAGCACTTTGCGGATCTCGGGGAGCCGCTCGAGGAACGTGATCGCCATGGCCTGTCCCTTGGCTTCATAGTCGACGTCCTCCTCGCAGCCGACCCCTTTATGGACCACGCGGTCGTCGTGCTGCAGGGCTCGGGCTATCTGCCGGGTCAGCGTGTCGTGGAGGCGATCGATGACGTCGCCGACGAGCGCCCCGCGCGCAAGCACGAGTACGGCGTGTATGCGGCGCTGGCCCGGCTCGGCTATGCGGTCGAGGACAACTGGAAGGAGCTGCTGGCGCTGCTGGCGTTCTTCGGCGAAGTGCTGGTCAAGCTGCTGCGCATGATCCGGCAGCCGGGCCGTTTCCGCCCGACCGCCACGGTGCACCAGATGGAACAGGTCGGGCTGGACGCGGTGCCGCTGGTGGCGCTGCTGTGCTACCTGGTCGGCGCGGTGGTCGCGTTCCTGGGATCGACCATCCTGCGCGATTTCGGCGCGGTGATCTTCGTGGTCGAGCTGGTCAGCATCGCGTTCCTGCGCGAGTTCGGCGTGCTGCTGACCGCGATCCTGCTGGCCGGGCGCACCGCCAGTGCGTTCACCGCGCAGATCGGGGCGATGGTCAGCCGCGAGGAGGTCGATGCGATCCGCACCCTGGGCATGGATCCAACCGACCTGCTGGTGATCCCGCGCGTGCTGGCCTTGCTGGTGATGCTGCCGCTGCTGACCTTCGTGGCGATGATCGCCGGCCTGCTCGGCGGGCTCACGGTCGGCGCCTACGGCCTGGACATCCCGCCGCAGCAGTACCTGGCGCGCATGCAGGACACGATGGAGCTGCGGCATTTCCTGGTCGGTATGGTCAAGGCGCCGGTGTTCGCGCTGGTGATCAGCCTGATCGGCTGCCTGGAGGGCCTGCAGGTCAAGGGCACCGCGCAGTCGGTCGGCGAGCGCACCACCTCCAGCGTGGTGCAGTCGATCTCGTTGGTGATCGTGCTCGATGCGTTCGCGGCGATCTGGTTCATGGAGATGGGCTGGTGAGTGCGAGTGAGCCACGGCCGATGGCCGCTGTGAGGTGGGTGAGCCGCGGCCGTTAGCCGCTGTAAGGTGGGTGAGGTGCGACCTGCGGCCGCTGGCAAGTGAAAATCAATCATCCGGAGTCCGGCTTTTGCTCTTACTGACTTCTTACCTCTTACAGGCGGCGCAGCCGCCGGCTCACTGCTCCCCGAGCAGCGTCACCCCATGAGCCGCGCGGCGCCCCCCGAGACCGCGATGCACGAGCGCGACCCGATCATCCGCGTGCGCGGCCTGGTCAACCGCTTCGGCGAGCAGCTCGTGCACGAGGAGCTCGACCTGGACGTGATGCCGGGCGAGATCATCGGCGTGGTCGGGGGTTCGGGCAGCGGCAAATCGGTGCTGATGCGCTCGATCCTGGGGCTGCGCACGCCCAACGCGGGCGAGATCGAGGTGCTCGGCATCGACGCGCACAGCGAGGATGCGATGCAGCACCGCGAGATCGAGCGCCGCACCGGCGTGTTGTTCCAGGACGGCGCGCTGTTCTCGTCGCTGAGCGTCGGCGAAAACGTTCAGGTGCCGCTCAAGGAGTACCACCGCGGCCTGCCCGATTCGCTGCGCTACGAGCTGGCGCTGCTGAAGGTCAAGCTCGCCGGCTTGCCGGCGGACGCGCTGGACAAGCTGCCGGCGCAGCTCTCGGGCGGCATGCGCAAGCGCGCGGGGCTTGCGCGCGCGCTGGCGCTGGATCCGCCGCTGCTGTTCCTCGATGAGCCGACCGCCGGGCTGGACCCGATCGGCGCCGCCGCGTTCGACCGGCTGATCCGGACCTTGCAGCAGGCGTTGGGGCTGACCGTGTTCCTGATCACCCACGACCTCGACACGCTTTACGCTATCTGCGATCGCATCGCGGTGCTGGCCGACCGCAAGGTGATCGCCTGCGCACCGCTGGCCGAGGTCGAGCAGCTCGATCATCCCTGGGTGCAGGAGTACTTCCATGGCCCACGCGCGCGCGCCGCGCAGCAAGCCGGGGGGAGGGAGCCGGGGATGTCGAGCCGATGACCCGCGACCGGCCAGCGGCCCGGCCGCACATCATTGCGCTACCCTGCGCCCGATGCCCCACGATGAGCACCGGCCGCGGGCCGAAGGCAGCGCAGTGAACCATTCCCCATTCCCTATCCCCCAACTCCGGCCCTGACCATGGAAACCAAGGCCAACTACGTGCTGATCGGCGCCTTCACGATCATCGTGTCGCTGTTCCTGCTGCTGTTCGCGCTGTGGGCGGCCAAGTACTCCTCCGAGCGCAACTGGCGCGAGTATGCGGTGATCTTCAACGAGCCGGTGACCGGCCTGTCCGAGGGCAGCACCGTGCAATACAACGGCATCGCGATCGGCACCATCGAGTCGCTGCAGCTCGCGCCGGACGATCCGAGTCGGGTGTTCGCGCGCCTGCGGGTCCGGGAGGACGTGCCGATCAAGACCGACACCCGCGCCAAGATGTCGATGACCGGCATCACCGGCAGCCCGATCATCCAGCTCACCGGCGGCAGTCCGACCAGCCCGGCACTGCACGAGGTCGACACCCGCGACGTCCCGGTGATCGAGACGGAGGCCTCGGCACTGCAGAACATCGCCGATACCGCCAACCGGCTGGTGGCGCGCCTGGACCGGGTGCTCAGCGAGGAGAACGTCGAGCGCGTCGCCAACACCCTGGCGAACATCGAGGCGATGACCGGCACGGTGGCCGACCAGCGCGAGGACCTGCGCGCGCTGATCGTCAATGCGCGCCAGTCCAGCGAGCAGCTGCAGGCGACGCTGGCCACCACCCACCGCACGATGGAGGGGTTGGACCGCGAGCTGGTCGACAAGCTGCCGGCGCTGGTGGCCCGGCTCGACAGCACCTTGAACAACCTGGACTCGGCCGCCGGTGGCGCCGACGCCATCCTCAGCGAGAACCGCGCGGCGATCAGCAGCTTCGCCAACGACGGCCTGGCCCAGCTCGGCCCGACCCTGGGCGAGCTGCGCCTGCTGGTGCGTGATCTGCGGCGCATCAGCGACCGCCTCGACAGCAGCCCGGCGCGCTACCTGCTGGGCCGCGACGCCCCGGGCAGCGCTCTCCAGCAGCGGGCGGGGGAGGTCCGCCGGGCCGACACGGGGGGTCGCCGCCACGCCGCTGCCGAGGTCGTCGGGCAGGTAGACCGCGTCGTTGCCGACGGTCACCGACTCCACGAGCGACCGCGCGGTCGGCGGCT
>JAHWKC010000314.1 GCA_019348095.1 Pseudomonadota bacterium
ACATCGTTGTCGCGCTCGAAGTGCAGGAACTGGTTCAGGTGCCATTCGCGCACGCCCGGACCGGTCACGCGATAGAAGGTGCGCCCGCCTTCCTGCCACGACTCCAGCGTATCGCCGAAGCCGTCCCAGAAGTTGCCCGGCAGCTCCGCGTGGCCGGTGAACAGCAGGTCGACGTCCTCGAGGACCTTGTCGTTGTAGTAGTCCTCGGCCTCGATCCCGACCACGGAGGCCTTGATCCGCAGGTTGATGTCCTTGGAGACGAACACCACCGGCGCGTCCGGCTGGCTTTCCTTGAGCGCCAGGATCGCGCCGAGGATCGCGTTGTCCGGCACCACCGCGCCGAAGCGCTTGCCCGCGTCGAAGTTGTCGGTCTGGAAGCGCAGGCAGCCGATGCTCTGCGCACCGCGCAGCTGCAGGCCCTGTGGCCGACTGAGCGGAATGCCCGAATGGATCCGCTCGGTGCCGGCGGCCTCGACCAGTTCGTTGAGGAAGCGGCTGACCTGGCGCGCGTTGCGGCTGGCTTCGGAGGTGCCCTTCTTGCCGTTGTCGAGTTCCTCGATCACCTGCATCGGCAGGTAGACATCGTGCTCCTCGAACTTGAACAGCGCGGTCGGGTCGTGCATGAGCACGTTGGTGTCGAGCACGTAGATCCGCTTGCTTCGTGTCATTCCAATGCCTCGTGGCGGTGGGCGGGTGGGGTGGTGGAACTACGGCGGTGCGGCGTATGCCGGGCACGGACAGGCCACCACGGACCCGCGGAGCGGGGTGGCGGAGAAAGCTGGGATCGGGGCGATCACTGGGCTGCGGCCGCCCCTGGGGTGCTCTCGCTGCCAGACAAGCCGCTGAGTGCATCCAGTACGGCCTGCGCGTGACCGGGTACCTTCACCGGCCGCCAGACCTTGGCGATGACGCCTTGCGGGTCGATCAGGAAGGTGCTGCGCTCGATGCCCATCACCTTGCGGCCGTACATGTTCTTTTCCTTGATGACACCGAAGGCATTGCACAGCGCCTGGTCCGCATCGCTGACCAGGTCGAACGCGAATCCTTGTTTGGCGCAGAAGTTCTGGTGCGACTTGAGCGAATCACGCGACACGCCGAGCACGACGGCGCCGAGTTGCCTGAACTGCGGCAACAGCGCGTTGAAGTCACGCCCTTCGGTGGTGCAGCCCGGCGTGCTGTCTTTTGGATAGAAGTACAGCACCAGCCACTGATGCCGGTAATCGCAGAGGCGGGCGGTCTCCCCGCTCGACAGGGCCAGGGGCAGATCGGAGGGCGCGTTGTTGCCGTGGATCGAGTCGCCGGTGTCGAGCATCGTTACGTTTGCTCCTGTGCTTTCAATGTTGCCGTTGCATCGTCATTCCACCGGAAAATGCCAGGCGGACAGCATCAGAACTTCATCGGATCCATGATGGCGTCGAGGTTGAGGTGGTCGCAGAATTCCAGGAAGTCATCACGCAATGCGGCGATATGCATGCTCGCCGGCACGCCGACCGTCACCTGCGCCGAGAACATGTCCGCGCCGGTCTGCATCGCCCGGTAGCGCGTGCAGTGCAGGCTCTCGATGGTGATGCCCTGGCGGTCAAAGAAGTCGGCCAGCTGGAACGCAATGCCCGGCTTGTCGGCTGCCACCACCTCGACGATGTACGGCAGCAGATCCGAGCGCACCTGCTTGGCGCCGGTGCGATACCAGTTCAGCTTGAGGTCTTCCTCGCGCTCCAGGCGGGCCAGCATCGCCTCGAGTTTGGCGATCGAGTCCCACGAGCCGATTGCCAGCGCGGTCACCGAGACATCGCGGCCGACGGTGGACAGGCGGGCATCGACCAGGTTGCAGCCACTGTCGGCGATCCGGCGCGACACCGACAGCAGCGGCGACTCCGGATGCGTCGTGTAGGCGTTGATCAGGAGGTGGTTTTCATTCGGCGACGGCCGGGAATCAGAGTCAGTCAAGGCGGCGCCTGCGTGTGGGAGCGGTGTATATCCGGACGAACGGCGGTCCGGCATGAACGGCAGCCCGCGCGGGCTGCGGCTTTGCGGCCAGCATACTTGCCGGCGCTTTCGCGCCGCAAGCGACCGTGGCGGTGCCTGCGGCGGTGCCCGGGATGGACTTGTTCAGACTTTCCCGATTAGCATCACCGGCCATGCGTGCATATGTGTACGCCCCGTCCGACCGCCCATCCGCCAAGGCCTGAACTTGCGACTTTCCGGCAGCATCACCGCGCTGGCCACCCCATTCGACGCCAGCGGCGAAATCGACCTGGACGCCTGGCACCAGCTGCTGGCGCTGCAGCTCGATGGGCGCACCGAGGGCATCGTGGTGGCCGGTTCCACCGGCGAGGCGGCGGCGTTGTACGACGCCGAGTACGACACCCTGCTGCGCAGCGCGGTGGAGCTGGTTGCCGGGCGCATACCGGTGCTGGCCGGCACCGGCCAGTCCAATACCGCCAAGACCATCGAGCAGACCCGCCGCGCGGCCGCGTTGGGTGCCGATGCCGCGCTGGTGGTTACCCCGCCCTACGTGCGCCCGCCCCAGGCCGGGTTGGTCGCGCATTACCGGGCGGTCGCCGACGACATGGCCCTGCCGGTGGTGCTCTACAACGTGCCCGGCCGTACCGGCGGCGACCTGCTGCCGGACGTCTACGACGACTGGGTCCTCGTCGAGCGCGACCGGCTGGAGGTCGAGCGCCAGCAACCCGGCGTGGATCGTCGACAGCTGGAAGAGGTCGTCGACCAGGCCGGCGAGGCGGTCGGTCTCTCGGCGCATGGTGCGGTGGTAGCGGGCCACAGTCTCGGGATCGTCCACGACGCGGTCCTCGTGCTGGAGGACGCTCCGTCGCTCGCGCCCGGCGCGCCGGGGATCGCGCGCGCGTACGTGCTCATGCCCGACGAGCTGCCGCGGTCGCTGGGTGAGGACGACGTGTTCGTGCTGCTGGCGAACGACCGGAGCGTCGGCCGCGCGCGCCTGCTCGACGTCCTCGAGGACCCGACGCCCCAGCCGCTCGCCGACCACGGACGGCACCTCGACCTCCGTCACCGGATCACCTTGCATCAACCGGGCGACGAGGAACGCGGCCAGCGCCGCTGCCGCAAGCAGCAGGAAGATCAGCGCGAAATACCCGATGCCGCGATTGCCCTCGGGCTCGTCGTAGATGACCTCTTCGCGCACGGGCGCCGGGGCGATCAGCGTGCGGTCGCGGGAGATCGCCTGCGTGGGCGCATACGCCATCACGGACGGCGCCATCACCGTCTGGCCCTGCACCGCG
>JAHWKC010000315.1 GCA_019348095.1 Pseudomonadota bacterium
GCAAGCCGAGCACGCCTGCGTGCTCACCATCTGCCCCAGGATGCTCTGGCGCACGGTCCGGACCGCGCCGGCCCCGCCGCACGTTCCGCACGTGTGCGTATCGGTCCCGCCCACGGCTTCGCAGTCCTCGCAGTTCTTCACGTTCTGTACGTTGAGTTCACGGTGAGCCCCGTAGGCCGCCTCGCGGAGCGAGACCTCGACCTCGGTCTCGGCATAGGCGCCGCGGCGGGCGTCCGGCAGCGCCTCCCACAGATGCGCCATTCCGGGGCCGCAGGCATATACGATGTTGGTGCCGCTCTCGTCCACCACGCCAGCCAGTTCGGCATGAAGGCGCGGCGACTCGTCACCAAGCTCCAGCATGTCGCCGAGCACCGCAATGCGCCGGCCGCCGCGGCCGGGCTTCGCCTGGCCGAGCAGCGCTAGCGCGGCACGCACGGAAGCCGGGTTGGCATTGTAGCTCTCGTCGATGACGGTGATGGTGCCGTCGGGCGCATCGAGCCTGAAGCGCACGCCCCTGCCCTTCTGCGGCTCGAGCTCCGCCAGCGCCATGGCGGCACGGGCGAGATCGCCGCCGGCGAGCTGGTGCCGCTGGCGGTCACCTCGACAAGGGCGGCGATCCGCAGGCTCGGGCGCAACTGGGCACGGCTGCATCGCCTGGTCTATCTGGTCGGGGTGCTGGCGGTGCTGCACTTCTGGTGGATCGTGAAGTCAGACATCCGCGAGCCGCTGCTGTACGCCGCGATTCTCGCGGTGCTGCTGGGCTGGCGCGTCCTGAAGGCGCTCAGCGCACGCCGTAGATCAGCAGCAGGCTGAGCGCTCCGGCCAGCAGCAGGGCCGCCAGCAGCAGCCAGGGGATGCGACGCGCGGTCGCCCGCACCGCGCCGGGATCCGCCGGTGCTTCGGCAACGGGTGCGATCGGCGGTCTGCCCCCGCTCCCGGCAGGCAGGTCCGACGCCATCGCGACGGCCACCGGCGCCTCCACCACGAACCGGTGCTGGGCTTCGAACACCACCTGATCACCCGGCCGCAACAATGCGTGGCGCACCGGATGGCCGTTGACCACGCTGCCCGATTCGGATCCCAGGTCGCGCAGCACCACGCCGTCGGCATGCGGCTCGAGCCGGGCGTGACGCTCGGCGAACGCCGGCTCGTTGATCCAGATGTCGCACTCGCGCAGGCGGCCGACCATGCGCGGCCGGTCCAGCGTCAGGCTGCGGCCATGGTTCTGGCCACCGATTCCGCGCAGCACCATGTGCGCGTCCTGTACCGATGCACCGCTGTCGTCGTCCGGTGCCGGCAGCGGCGGCGGGCCGAGCAGCATCAGTTCCACGCCGTCGACATAGACCGCATCGCCGGGGCGCAGCATCGCCATGCGCCGCACCGACCGGCCGTTGACGTGCAAGCCGCGCGTGCCTTCGCGCACCTGCAGCCAGACCCCACGGCGATCGACACAGAACTGCGCGATCGCAGTCGCCGCGTCCCCGACCAGGCAAGGTGTGCCGCCGCCATCGCGCCCGATGGCATGCACGCCCGGCGCCAGAACCAGGTCGGCTTGCTCGTGGTTGGAAAAACGCAGTCTCAGGATATTCACGCGCGCGCAATCTAGCATGTCCGGGCGTCGCAACGCCGCCGCGGCCGTGCGGCTTGGAGCCAGGGTCGGGTGCCCGCACAATACCGGCAGACTCAGGAGACGCCCATGCCGAGCATCGACATCCAGCACCCCCACTCGCTGACGCCGGTCGCGGCACGCCAGGCGGTACAGGAGGTGGCCGACAAACTGGCCGACCGGTTCGGGGTGGATTGTCGCTGGGACGGCGACATCCTCAACTTCTCGCGCAGCGGCGTCGACGGCCGCATCGCCCTGCTGCCGCATCAGCTGCATGTGTCGGCGCAACTGGGCTTCCTGTTTGGCGCGATGAAGGGCACGATCGAGTCCGAAATCCGCCGCGTGCTCGCCGAACGTTTCGGCTGAGGCCGGGAGCAGAACGCCCCCGCCCCACCGGACAGTGCCTGGCGCCTGCGCACGCCGTATCATCACGCCTCTTTTCTCCAGCTGGTGCAGGGACCCGCATGCCGACGACCTGGAACGTGCTCACCGCGATCGCGATCACCACCCTGATCGGCGGCAGCCTCACCGCCTATCTGTGGCAGGTGCGACGCAGGCAGCTGAAGGTCGCCGGAGGCCTTGCCGCGCTGGCCGCCATGCGCTGGCGCGAGTTCGCCCATTTCGTGATCGAGGCGCTCCAGGCGCAGGGCTTCGAGGCCGCACAGGAGGCGGTCTTGCCCGAACGCGGGCAGCACCCCGACCTGACCCTCACCCGTGACGACCAGACTTGGCTGCTCAGCTGCAAGCAGGGCGCGAACTACCGCATCAGCGCCGAGCAGGTGGCCGAACTGGCCGCTGCGGTGCGCTTCGAGGGCGCGGCCGGCGGCATCCTGGCAACCCTGGGCCGGTTCCAGCCCGAGGCACGCAAGCATGATCACGGGATGGAACTGATCGACGGCTCCACCCTTTGGCCGCTGATCGAGCCGCTGCTTCCGCCCAGCCTGCACGAGGATCTCGAACAGCGCGCACATGCCGACACGATCCGCCACACGGTGGCGGCCTGGATCATCGCGCTCGCGGTGGGCGCCACGGCCGCGACGCTGATGGCCACGGGCACCGCTGAGCCCACGGCAGCGCGGGACCGGCCCGCCGCTCCGGTGACGCAGCCCGCACCGGCCGCAGCGCCACCGCCCGCCGCGCCGCCGCCCGCAGCGCCCGTGGCGTCGGCACCGCTCGGCGCCGGCGCGGAGCCCGCGTCACCGGCGGCACTGTTGAACGAACCCGAACAACGCAGCGCCATCGCCCGCGACGTCTCGTCCCTGCCTGGCATCGAGCGGGCGCTGTGGTCGACGCGCTCGACGCTGCTCATCGAGCTGCAACGGGATCCTGGCGCCGAAGTGGTCGAAGATATCTGCGCGACGATCGGCCGCTACCCCGACCTGAGCGCGTCGCGCCTGCAACTGCAACCGCCCAGCGGCAGCACCGCCGCCGCGCACAGCCGCTGTGCCGGGAACCGCTGCGACACGTGCAACACCGGCTTCATCGCGATGGTGTCGAGCATGCCCGCCGCATGGCGCTTGTCGCGCAGCCTGAGCGCGTAGTCGAACAGGCGCGGCTGAGACGCCCGGAGCAGGCGCGCCAGGCCAATCAGGGCACGCACGTCCGACAGCGCCTCGTGCGCGTCACCGCTGCGCACGCCGTTGGCCTC
>JAHWKC010000316.1 GCA_019348095.1 Pseudomonadota bacterium
GAAGCCGTCGGTTCCGCGACGATCGCTGCGTGAACGCTTCAGCCGCCGATCGGAAAGGTCTGCGCGGCGCCGCGGGGTTCGGCCTGTGCCGGGGCCGCGGCGCTCGGCACCGGCATGGTCGCGCCGCAGTGGTAGCCGGCGAAGCGCTGCTCGCCCTGCAACGGCGGCGCCAGCGGCTGGATGGTGTCGGCGTCCAGCCCGGGCCCTTCGTTGCGAGCCAGGGTTTCAAGCTCCTCGCGCACGCGCAGGTCGTTGCGCTCGTAGAACGCGATGCTGTCCTTGACCGACACCGCGATCTCGCCGCGCTTCTCGCAGCCGGTCGGCGGCCCGCCGGCGGGGATCACCCGCACCTCGCGCGCGCCCGGTGCCATGTGCACCCAGGTGCAGCCGCTGGCGAGCAGGGCAGTGGCGACGGCGAGGCCGGCGATCAGTCGGTGGCGCATTGGGGGAACTCCTGGGGGCGCGATGGATGGCGCCGGCATTGTGGCCGTGGCTGGGGGTATTGGGGATGAATGGAGCGGTTTTCGGTTTTCGGTTTTCGGTTTTCGGTTTTCGGTCGAAGCGTCTTCATCCCGAGCGCAGCGAGGATGACCGGGGTTGCCTTTCCCGAGTCCCGAGTCCCGAGCCCTGTCTGCGGCGAGAAGCGAA
The DNA here is from genome assembly GCA_019348095.1 of Pseudomonadota bacterium. Lineage (GTDB taxonomy): Bacteria > Pseudomonadota > Gammaproteobacteria > Xanthomonadales > Xanthomonadaceae > Novilysobacter_A. Next base: position 649 of record JAHWKC010000316.1, read on the forward strand.
GCAACAGCAAGAGCAAATCCCCTGCCCCCTTTTTCAAGGGGGGAACTCCTTGGGGCGACGCGGGCTTAGTCTGCCGCCGGCTCGTCGTCCACTACCGGGTTGCCGTTGGCATCCAGCACGTGCACCTCGCCGAGGTTCAGCGCCCGCACCGGCTGCTCGATCTGCTCGAGGTCGCCGACCACCACCCAGGTGAACGCATTGGGGTCGATCGCCTTGGCCGCGGCGGCGATCTGCGCCGGGGTCATCGACTCGATCTGCGCGGTGCGGCGCGCGATGTAGTCGTCGGGACGGTCATAGCGCACGATGCCGCCGATCGTGCCCAGCACCGCGCTGGCGGTCTCGTAGGCGCCGGGCAGGCTGCGGATCTCGTTGGCCTGGATCTTGGCGAGCTCGGCGTCGCTCGGCGGTGCTTCGCCGCTGGCGTACTGGCTGACCTCGCGCTGGATCTCCGCCAGCGACTCGGCGGTCTTGTCGATCTGCACCGGCGCCACCGCCAGCCACGGCCGCTGGCCTTGGGCGTTGGTCAGGATGCTGCGGGCGCCGTAGGACCAGTGCTTGTCCTCACGCAGGTTCATGTTGAGGCGCGCGGTGAACGAGCCGCCGATCACCTCGTTGGCCATGTCCAGCGTGGTCTCGCCGGGCGCGCCGGTGGGCGGCATCAGCTGGCCGACGAACAGGTTGGCCTGCACCGCGCCGGGCTGGTCGATCAGGTACACCCGCGGCTGCTCGGGGCGCTCGACCTGCGCCACCGGCCGCACCTGCGGCGGCTCGCCGACGCCCTCCCAGTCGCCCAGGTGCCGGTTGAGCAGCGGCACGATCTCCCCAAGCGTGGTGTCGCCGACCACGATCAGGGTCGCGTCCTGCGGGCGCACCCAGTCGGCGTGGTACTCGAGCAGGTCACCGCGGGTCAGGCCGGCGATCGACTCCTCGGTGCCGCTGCCGCTGAACGGCATCGCATAGGCGTGGCCTTCGCCGTACAGCAACGGCGGCAGCACGCGCAGCGCGGCCGAGTTCGGGCGCGCCTTCTCCTGCTTGATGCCGGCGATCCAGGTGGCCTTGACGCGCTCGATCTCGGCCGGGTCGAAGCGCGGGTTGCGCAGCATCTCGGCGAACAGGTCGATCGATTCATCGAGGTTGGACTTCAGCGCCGACAGGTAGGCATTGCCGCCGTCGAGCGCCGCGCCCGCGGCGAGCCTGGCGCCGAGCGACTCGGCCCGGTCGCCGAACTCCAGCGCGCCGTATTCGCCGGCGCCCTCGTCGAGCATGCTCATGGTGAAGCTGGAGGTGCCGAGCGCGGCGCCCTGGTCGGCGCGGAAGCCGCCGCCGAACTCGTAGCTCATCTGCACCACCGGGATGTCGTGGCGCTCGGCCAGGATCACCTCGGTGCCGTTGTCCAGGGTGGCGCGCTGCAGCTCGGGGAAGCTCAGTTCCGGGAATTCGGAGATCTGCGGCACCCCTTCACTGCGGTCGACGGTGGTCGGAAGGGTGCTGTAGTCCGGGTCGACCGGCGGCAGCTCGAGCGCGGCGGGCGTGACCGCCGGGTCCTCGGGCAGCGCGGTGCGCTCGCCGGGCACCACCACCAGGGTGTGGTCGCCGGCGCTCAGCCACTGCTCGCCGAGCGCCTGGATGTCGGCCGGGGTGGCGCTGGCGAGGTTGTCCAGGGTTTCGCGGAAACAGCCGGCGTCGCCCTGGTAGACCTCGCACTGGGCCAGCACGGTCGCTTTGCCCCCGAAGCCGCCGACCTTCTCGATCCCACGCACCCAGCCGGCGCGCACGTCGGTCCTGGCGCGCTCCAGTTCTGCGTCCGTGGGGCCGTCCAGCAGCAGCCGCTCCAGCTCCTCGTCGATGATCGCCTCGACCCGCTCCGGCTCCACGCCCTGCTTGACGTCGGCGGTGATGACGAAGTTGGAGCCCAGTTGCGAGGCATACGCGCCGGCGCTGACGCCGTCGGCCAGCTTGTCGCCGTGGACCAGGCGCTGGTCCAGGCGCGAGCTTGCGCTGCGGCCGAGCACCTGGGCGAGCAGCTGCAGCTGGTCGATGTCGCGGGTGCCGGTCTGGGCGACGTTCCACAGACGGTAGATCCGCGCCTGCGGCACGCGGTCCTCCATCACCTCGCGGGTGGATTCGGTGCGCTCGGCGATATCGACCGCCGGCTGCGCCATGCTCGGGCCGGCCGGGATGTGGCCGAAGTACTTGGCCACCTTTTCCTTCGCGGTCTCCACATCGATGTCGCCGGCCAGCACCAGCACCGCCACGCCGCCGGGCGCCAGCACCCGGGCGACCGCGAAGAGCGCCTCCTGCAGCTCCGCGTCGTCCAGGTGCAGCAGGGCGTACGACGACCAGACACCGGCACAGCTGCCGGTGGCCAGCCGGCCAGGCGCCCGTGCAGCAGCGCGGGCCAGCATGCCCGAGCTGGCGTCGACGCCGACCACGACAAGACCGCGCTCGGCCAGGCGGACCAGGTCGTGTCCGGGCCCGCAGCCCAGGTCGGCGACCAGGCCGCCGGCCGACATCCCGGCGTAGGTGACGAGGATGAGCAACGGCACGGCCTCGGTCGCGGCACCCGCTTGCACCGCCAGCAGGGGCAGGTACTCGTCCA
>JAHWKC010000317.1 GCA_019348095.1 Pseudomonadota bacterium
TTTCTCGCTCAAGGACGAATCGGCCTGCATCGACGCAGTGATCTGGCGCGGCAGCAGCGGCGCCCTTGCCTTCAGGCCCGAGGACGGGCTCGAGGTGATCGCAACGGGCAAGCTCACCACCTATCCCGGCCGCTCCAAGTACCAGATCGTCGTCGAGCGGATGGAGCTTGCCGGCGAAGGCGCGCTGATGGCGCTGCTCGACCGCCGCCGGCGCGCGCTTGCAGCCGAGGGGCTGTTCGATTCGGAGCGCAAGCGGGCGCTTCCGTTCCTGCCGGGGGTGATTGGAGTCGTCACATCGGCGACCGGGGCGGTCATTCGCGACATTCTCCACCGGCTTGCCGACCGCTGTCCGGCACGGGTGATCGTCTGGCCGGTGCCGGTGCAGGGCGAGGGCGCAGCGGCCAGGATCGCCGCCGCGATCCGCGGCTTCGGGGCGCTCGACGAGTCTAGCGCCGTGCCTCGTCCAGACCTGCTGATCGTCGCCCGCGGCGGCGGTTCGATCGAGGACCTGTGGCCGTTCAACGAGGAGGAGGTGGTCCGCGCCGCCGCGCAATCGCCGATCCCGCTGATCTCGGCGGTCGGGCACGAGACCGACACCGAGGGTGACGACCAGGCAGATGCCCAAGGCGATGCGGAGGCTCTGCGGCCAGCGCTCCATTGGTCCGAGCGCATGACGCGACCAGTCGGTGGCCTGCAGCAATGCCCACGCCTCCGGCGAGGCCTCCGGCGCTCTGGCTGGGGACTGGCCAGGTTGCGTCATCGCCCGCGCGTCCCGCAGTGCAGCGCTGCAGGCCCGCGGCAGGCCGGCAGGCGGCGTGCCACGCACCAGGGGCGGTGTTCTTCGCGATGTGTGCTGCAGTGGGACCGACGTCGATCAGATAGTCGCATCGCATCGAGTCTAGCGGCGGTGGGCGTAAAGATGAAGCCAAGGTCCGCTGAAAAAACGGCGGCCGCCGCCAGCACCAGGACATGCGGTCGTGTGCTTGGATCAGCGCATGAAATCCGACAGCGCCTGCCCATATTCCGGATACATCGCGATGTCGTTGTGCCCGGCGCGCCGGATCGTCACCACCTGCGTGGCCGCCGGCAATCCCGAAGCAAGCGATGTAATCAGGCGGTCGGTCGCCGCCGGCGGCACGACCGCGTCGTCGCCGGCACGGATGATCAGCAGCTCGCCGCGATAGCCCGCCAGGGCATCGGCGGTGTCATAGCGATCGCGCATCAACCAGCGCACGGGCATCCAGGGGTAGTGCGATTGCGCGACATTGGCCAGCGAGTCGAACGGCGTGATCAGCGCCAGCCGTGGCACGTCCCGGCGTGAGGCGAGGTGGCCAGCGACGCCGCTGCCAAGGCTGCGGCCGAGCACCGCAATGGACGCCGCCGGCTGGCGGGCCCGCACTTGGTCATACAGTGCGAGCGCATCGGCGACCAGCGCCGCTTCGCTGGGCTCGCCTTCGCTCGCGCCGTAACCGCGGTAGGCGAGCAGGTAGACGGTTCGGCCGGGAAACCAGCGACGGAGGTCCTCCCGCGAAGCCTCGATGCGCTCGGCGTTTCCGCCGAAATACAGCAGGGCGTCCGGCTTTCCCGGATTCACCACCCAGCCGCGCAGCGTGATGTCGCCGCGGGCGAGGGCAAGGTCGGTCGCCGCCGGGTCCACCCAGGTGAACTCCGGAAAATAGATCAGGTCGCGCTGGCGCGTGTACAGCAGCAGGCACAGGCCAAGGTAGGCCAGCAGCAAGAGTGCCAGCGCGCCCAGCAGGAAGCGCATCGGACGCGGCTCAGCCGTTGCTCGTCCGTGCGGCCTCGAACGCCGCCAGTTGCTCCGGCGTCGCCTCGCGCTGGTGCTGCGCCTTCCATTGCGCGAAGGGCATGCCGTAGACGGCCTCGCGTGCCTCGTCCCGGGTCATCGTGATGCCGCGCGCCTCGGCGGCATCGCGATACCAGTCCGACAGGCAGTTGCGGCAGAACCCGGCCTGGATCATCAGCTCGATGTTCTGCACGTCCGGGCGCTCGTGCATCAGGTGCTGCAGCAGGCGGCGGAACGCGGCGGCTTCGATGGCGGTGGTTTCGTGATCGGTCATGGTGCAGTCGGCAGGTCCGTGGAGCGCCAGCCTACGTTACGCCCGATTTCGTGGCGACGCGGTAATCGGGGACAATGTCGATCCCAGCGCCCGGGTGTCCCTCCACTGATGACCGCAAAGATCCTCGACGGCAAGCGCATCGCCGAAGCCCTGCTCGATGACCTCAAGGTACGGGTCGATGCACGCATGGCCGCCGGCGGTACCCGGCCGGGACTCGCGGTGGTGCTGGTCGGTGGCGACCCGGCATCCGGCGTGTACGTGCGCAACAAGCGGCGCGCCGCCAAGAAAATCGGCATCCGGGCAATCGACTACGACCTTCCCGCCACCACCACCGATGCCGAGCTGCTCGCGCTGATCGACCGGCTCAACGCCGACCCCCAGGTGCACGGCATCCTGGTGCAGCTGCCGCTGCCGGACACGGCGGCGAAGGCGGTCGATCGCATCGTGCAGGCCTGCCTGCATCCGCAGCGGCGCCACCTCGTGGGCTGGAAGTCGAAAGGCGCATACGTGGGCCATCGCCTGCTGCCCGGCCTCGGCGATCGCGCCGCCGCGCAGGTCGAGCACCTGCTGTCGACGTCGTCGGTGTTCTGGTCGGCGACCGGCTACGGCGAGGACGAGCACAAGGCGCCGTGGGCCAGCGAGCACTTCGGCATGACGACGGCCGAGGCGATGGCCGCGGCCGGCGGTCCGTCGGTGCTGCTCAGCTCCAGCGGCGCCAACTGGTACGGCGACACCGGTGACCGGCCGACGGACGAGACCGGGCCCGCGGGCCAAGGGTTCCTGGCGGACGTCTGCCGGCAGTGGGAGGCGGCCACCGCGCCGGCTGAGGGCGCCGGGATCCGCGTCGCGCACCTGCGCTCGGGCGTCGTGCTGTCCGGCGAGGGCGGGGCGCTGGCCAAGCAGCTGCCGATCTTCAAGGCGGGGCTTGGTGCGCCGCTCGGCAGCGGCCGGCAGTGGCTGAGCTGGATCTCGCTGCAGGACGAGGTGGACGCGATCCGCCACCTGCTCACGGCGGACGTCTCCGGCCCGGTCAACCTGGTCGCTCCGGCGCCGGTCACCAACCGCGAGTTCACCAAGACGCTGGCCCGCGTGGTGCGCCGGCCGCGGCTGCCGGTGAAGGTGCCGGGCTTCGCGCTCCGCCTGGCGCTCGGGAAGTTCGCCGACGAGG
>JAHWKC010000318.1 GCA_019348095.1 Pseudomonadota bacterium
GGAGCTGGAGCCGCCAGGCGCTGCCGCAGGGAGGGTCGCTGATCGGCGGTGTGCCGGTGTGGCAGCGGCGGGCGTGCCTCGCTGATGGGTATCGCCCCCGCGGGATGTCGCCGCGCCCCCGTCTCGTCGATGGGGACCGGCCCGCGGGTGGCGCCGCGCCCAAGGCGCACGGCCGGGGGCGAGCGACGGCATCCGGGCCGGCCGGCTGGCGGACGCGCGGCGCGCCCGGCGACGCGTTGTCGGGCGCGGGTGACACCGCGGCGCCGCCTGACGTCGGGGCGGTGGCCGGGCCGGGCGCAGGAACCGCAAGGCGTCGCGGGCGCCGGCGCCGCAGCCAACCGAGGCCTGGATATTGGCGACGCCGGAAGGGCTCGCGATCGGCTTCCGCAACCTGCAGTCGCCGGAGATCCCACGCACCCGCCAGCGCACCCAGCGCGATGCCGGAGGTCCGCTGGACCGGGTCAACCTGTACGTGGATTTCAACGGCGACGGCCGCTCCGGCTACAACTTCGTGCTGAACCTCGGCGGCGGCATCGCCGACGCCACGATCACCAACGAGAGCCGTTTCAGCGACGACTGGGACGGCGACTGGGAGCACGCCGTCACCGAGGACGCGGCGGGCTGGTCGGCGCGGCGCTGGCCGGTTACCTCGGACTTCCCGATGCCAGCATCGAGATCAAGCTGACCCCGAACCGCGCCGACTGCTTCGGCGTGCGCGGCATCGCGTTCGATGTCGCCGCGGCCTCGGCCAGCGGGGTCGTGGCCTTCGATCCCGCGCCGGTCGCGCCGCAGAGCGAGGCGAAACTGGCGGTCGAACTCAACGCCGGTGCCGATGCGCCGCGCTACTGCGGACGGGTGATCGAGGGCATCGACGCCGCGGTGCCGACGCCGCTGTGGATGGCCGAGCGCCTGCGCCGCAGCGGTACCCGGCCGGTCTCGCTGCTGGTCGACATCACCCAGTACGTGATGCTCGAACTGGGCCAGCCGATGCATGCGTTCGACCGCGACAAGCTGACCGGCCCGATCGGGGTGCGCCACGCGCGCCGCGGCGAGACGCTGAGCTTGCTCGATGCGCGCGAGGTCACCCTGGACGAGCAGTTCCTCGCGATCACCGACGCCGACAGTCCGGTCGCGCTGGCCGGGGTGATGGGCGGGCTGGACACCCGCGTGACCGACGCCACCCGCAGGGTATTCCTGGAGTCGGCGCACTTCGCGCCGTCGGCGATCATCGGCCGCGGCCGCAGGCTCGGCCTGCACACCGATGCCGGCCACCGCTTCGAGCGCGGGGTCGACCCGGCACTGCCGCGCATCGCGATGGAGTACGCCACGCGGCTGATCCTGGACATCGCCGGCGGCGCGCCCGGCCCGGTGGTCGAGGCGGCACTGTCCGAGTACCTGCAATTGCCGCAACCGATCGCATTGCGCCGCGAGCGGCTCGCCCGCGTGCTGGGGCTGGTGGTGGAGGATGCCGAGGTCGAACGGATCCTGCGTGCGCTGGGTCTGGATGTGGCCGCGAGCAGTGAGGGCTGGCGGGTGACGCCGCCGAGCCGGCGCTTCGATCTTGCGATCGAGGAAGACCTGATCGAGGAGATCGCGCGCATCCACGGCTACGACGCGATCCCGACCACGTTGCCGGCCGGTGCCGCGCGGCTCGCCGCGCCCACCGAAACCCGGGTCGACGAGGCCACCGTGCGCCGGCAGATGGCCGCGCGCGATTACCTGGAGGCGATCAACTACGCCTTCCTCGAGGCGTCGCTGCTGGAGACCTGGCAGGCCGCGCAGGGCGCGGTCGCGTTGGCCAACCCGCTCAGCGCCGAGCTCGGTGTGATGCGCACGCGGCTGTTGCCGGGGCTGGTCGCCGCGCTGGCGCGCAACGTGGCGCGCCAACAGCCGCGGGTGCGCTTGTTCGAGCTGGGTAAGGTGTTTGAAGGTCGGGACCCGGGACTCGGGACTCCCGACTCGGGGGCGGCGCCGGTCGAGACGCTGCGTATCGCTGCGGTCGCGTGCGGCGAGGCCGCACCGGAGCAGTGGGGAAGTCCGGCGCGGCCGGTTGGCTTTCACGATCTCAAGGGCGACCTGGAAAGCCTCGCAGCCGCCTCCGGCGCGATGCTGGAGTTCCGTGCCTCGCAGCAGCCCTGGGCGCACCCGGGCCGATGCGCGGATGTGTTGCGTATCGATGGCGGCGGCGAAAGCCAGGCCATCGGCTGCATCGGCCAGCTGCACCCGCGGCTGCAGCGGGCGCTGGACCTGGACGTCGAGGTCGTCGCGTTCGAGCTCGACCTCGAGCCGCTGGTGGCGCGTGCGCTGCCGAAGGCCGGCGGCCTGTCGAAGTACCCCTCGGTGCGTCGGGACCTCGCCTTCGTCGTGGCCGAAGACGTCGCCTGGGCCGCACTGGCCACCAGCATCCGCGCCGCGGCCGGCCCGGCCCTGCGCGATCTGGTGCTGTTTGACCGCTACCAGGGCAAGGGTGTGGAAACTGGATTCAAGAGTCTCGCTATGGGCTTGATTGTGCAGGACGAATCGCGCACTCTGACCGACCGGGATGTGGAACAGGTCGTGGCCGACGTGGCGGCCGCATTGCAACGCGACCACGGCGCGACCATCCGCGGCTGAGTTGGTCCCGGGTGCGACAGGGGCAGGAAGGAAAGCACAATGGCACTGACCAAAGCTGAGATGGCCGAGCGCTTGTTCGACGACGTCGGCCTGAACAAGCGCGAAGCGAAGGAGTTCGTCGATGCGTTCTTCGACGCACTGCGCGAAGCCTTGGAGCAGGGCCGCCAGGTGAAGCTGTCGGGCTTCGGCAATTTCGACCTGCGCCGCAAGAACCAGCGGCCGGGCCGCAATCCCAAGACCGGCGAAGAGATCCCGATTTCCGCGCGCACGGTGGTGACCTTCCGTCCGGGCCAGAAGCTCAAGGAGCGCGTGGAAGCGCACAACGGACCCAGTCATGCTTGACCCGGGCAGCAACCGCGAGCTTCCGCCGATCCCGGCCAAGCGCTACTTCACCATCGGCGAGGTCAGCGACCGCCGCCGGGTCCCCTACTCCGAGATCGCGCCGTGACCGCCGGTCAGCTGCCCCGGCTGGGGAGCAAGGCCGCCACCACCCGCAGCGCCCTGCTCTCCTCGGCCCGCGAGGTCTTCACCGCGTCCGGCTTCGCCCAGGCCTCCATCGCCGACGTGGTGGCCGGCGCCGGGGCCAGCGTCGGTAGCCTCTACCACCACTTCGGCGGCAAGTCCGAGCT
>JAHWKC010000319.1 GCA_019348095.1 Pseudomonadota bacterium
ATCGCCGACGCGATCCTCACCGGCCGCCTGCCCGTCGGCGGCGGCGCGATCGAGTTCGAGACCGACGAAGGCATCTACGCCGACCGCAACGTCGGCGCCGTCGCCCCGGGCGCCGAGTACCCGCTGACCACCGTCGGCACCGGCGTCGCGAGCATCGCCTCGGGCCTCTCCTATCCGGTGGTCCGCGGCGCTCAGCCCGCCTCGACGGGCTACTTCATCGACGGCGTGCGCGTCAACGACCCCACCAACAGCCGCGGCGGCGCATTCGATTTCGGCCAGATCGATCCCCTCGCGCTCGAGCGCATCGAGGTGGCAAAGGGGGCGCTGTCGGCGGTGCACGGGGCCGACGCGCTGAGCGGGGCCGTGCAACTGCACCTGCGCTCGTTCGAAGCGGGCGAGCGCCTGTCGAGCGCGCGCCTGACCGGCGATACCGCCGGCGGCTACGGCGCGAGTGCGACATTCGGCGCGTCGCTGGGCACCGGCAGTGTGCTTGCCAGCGGGTCGCGCTTCGACAGCGGCGAGCTGACCGCCGGCAGCGAACTGGACGGCTCGCAGGCGTTCGGCCGTATCGAGCAAACGCTCGGTCCGCTCAATGTTTCCGCACTCGCACTCGGCGCCCACACGGACCGGCGCCTGTTCCCGGAAGACAGCGGCGGCCCCCGCCTCGCAGTCATCCGCGAACTGGAGCAACGCGAAACCAGGTTGGCGCTGGCCGGGTTCGACATCGCCTTGGCCCGGCACAGCGCCTGGCGCCCCGCCCTGTCGCTGAACTGGACGCGCCAGGAAGATGCCAGCACGACGCCACCGATTGCGCCTGGCCCGGTACTCAATGGTGTTCCCGCCATCAACTCCGACAGCGTGTTCCGCCGGGTGGAGGCGACATTCGACAATCGCTTCCGGCTGGGTGACGCCGCCGAACTCGCATTGGGCGCGACCTACCTGGAGGAGCAGGGTGACAGCACCGGCTCGATCGATTTCGGGATGCTGATACCCGCCGACTTCTCGATCGAACGCCACGTCGCCAGCGCCTTCGGCGAGGTCACCCTGACTCCGATGCCGTCGCTGGTGGCCACGCTGGGGGCCCGCTACGACGACCCGTCGTCGGAGAGCGGCGAGTCGACCGGGCGCGCCGCAGTGAGGCTGGAGCCGTTTTCCTCCGGTCCCGCGCTCCTGGCCAGCTGGTCGGAAGGCTACAAACTACCCAGTCTCTTTGCGCTGGCCTACCCGATCATTGCCAATCCAAAGCTCAAGCCCGAACGCAGCTCCGGCTTCGATGTCGGTGTTGAACAGCGCTGGGCGGATGACCGCGGGGCAGCCCGGCTCAGCTACTTCGATATCCGCTACACCGACCTGATCGACTTCGAACCCGAGTTGTTCACCAACGTCAATCGCTCGCGCGTGCTGGTCAGTGGCGCCGAGCTGGACCTGAGGATGCCGCTGTCGGGCGTGTCCGGCGTGCAGGCGAATCTCACCTACCTCGATACCGAGCATCCCCGCGGAACCCTGCCCTTGCGCTCGCGGCCGCAATGGCAGGGCTTTGTCGCCTTCGACTGGCACACCAGTGATCGACTCACCTGGTATGCAAGCCTCGGCTACACCAGCGATTTCTACGACAGCTCCGTGCCCACCGGGCTGGTCACGCTGCGCGGTCGTTCCGAGGTGACCGCAGCGGCGCGCTACCGGTTCAGCGACGCGGCGTCACTGACGGTGAGCGCACGAAACCTGCTGTCGCAGGACCAGGAAGACAGCGTAGGTTTCCCGGGCGCCGACACCGTGCTGCGCGCGAGTCTCGTATTGCGGCGGTGATCGTCCTGCCAGAGGCAATCGCGGCAGCTGATGACGCACCCTCCAGCGCCTCCCGATCCGCGCTGCCGGCGGGACTTGATGAATACCGTCCGCGAGGCAGCGACCAATGCCGCACGGTACCGGCGGCGCGCCTTGATCATTCCAGCTAGCGGACCGGGGTCACCCGCCAGATGATGTTGGACAGGTCGTCGGCGACGATGAGTGCGCCGCGCGGATCCACGGTCACACCGACCGGGCGACCGTAGGTATTGCCGTCGACATGGAAGCCGGTGACGAAGTCGACCGGCTCACCGGTTGGGCGGCCGCCACGGAACGGCACGAACACCACTTTGTAGCCGACCGGATCGCTGCGGTTCCAGCTGCCGTGCTCACCGATGAACACGCCCTGGGCGAAATCGGTACCCATCGCCGGCGTGGAGAAATCCAGGCCGAGCGCGGCGACGTGCGATCCAAGACTGTAGTCCGGCGCGATTGCCGAGGCGACCTTCTCCGGATCCTGCGGCCGGATGCGCGGGTCCACGTTCTGGCCCCAGTAGCTGTAGGGCCAGCCGTAGAAGGCGCCTTCGCGCACGGAGGTGAGGTAGTCCGGAACCAGATTGGGGCCGAGTTCGTCGCGCTCGTTGACCACCGCCCACAGTTGATCCGTTCCGGGCTGGATGGCCAGCGCAGTGGGATTGCGCATGCCGGTAGCGTAGGGCTTGTGCGCCCCGGTCGCGGCATCGACCTGCCATATCACGGCCCGGTTGGCCTCGGCGGTCATCCCGCGCTCGGTGGTGTTACTGTTGGACCCGATGCCGACATAGAGGAAGCGCCCATCCGGGCTGGCGGCCAGCGCCTTGGTCCAGTGGTGGTTGATCTCCGATGGCAGGTCGGTGACCTTGACTGGCGGCCCGCTTGCCCGGGTCTGGCCGTCGCGATAATCGAAGCGCACCAGCGAATCCTGGTTGGCGACGTAAAGCCGGCCGTCCACCAGCGCTAGGCCGTAGGGCGCGTTGAGATCCTCGGCAAAGACCGTCCGTCCCTCAAAGGTGCCGTCGCCGTCGCCGTCACGCAGCAGGGTCAAGCGGTCGCCGCCCTCTACCGGGCTTGCCCCCCCGCCCTTGATGTAGCCGGCGATCACGTCCTTGGGCTTCAGCTTCGGTGCGTTGCCGCCGCGGCCTTCGGCCACCAGGATGTCCCGTGCCGCCTTGGCGATCGCTTCCCTCGTGAGTGGTTGACGCATCGTGTCGGAACTCTCCCTCTTTGCCCGCTCCCGTACCCGACCCTTACCCGGCGGGCGCCCCTTCCCTAACGCCGGTCAGCGTCACGAGGGAGCAGATCCCGGCGGATCTTGCCGAGCACGGTGCGTGGCAGGTCGTTCACCAGGACCACCTGCC
>JAHWKC010000031.1 GCA_019348095.1 Pseudomonadota bacterium
GATTTCGCGCCAGATCGTCCGAACCGTGTTGGACCGGGTCAGCTGGTTCATGGCCAGCGCGCGGACCGCGACGGCCATCGTCTGGGTCCCGGCATTGCCGCCGATCGAGGCGACGATCGGCATCAGCACCGCCAGCGCCACGATGCGTTCCAGCGCGCCCTCGAACCGGCCGATCACCCAGGAGGCCAGGAACGCGGTCGCCAGATTGATCCCGAGCCAGAGCGCGCGCCGTCGCGCCGCGCGCCGGACCGGGCTGAACAGATCCTCGTCCTCGTCCAGACCGGCCGCGCCGAGTGCCTGGTGCTCGGCGCGGTCGCGGATGATGTCGACCACGTCATCGATGGTGATGCGGCCCAGCAGGATGTTGTTGGCGTCGACCACCGGCGCGCTGAGCCAGTCGCGATCGGAGAACTGGCGCGCCACCTGGTTGGCCGACTCGTCCACGCCGATGGCCGGTTGCTCGTCGTCGATCAGCCGGTTGATCGGCGTGCCCGGCTCCTTGGTCAACAGCGACGCCAGCGCGATGCGCCCAAGGTACTGGTGGCGGCGGCTGACCACGTAGAGGTGATCGGTGTGCTCGGGCAACTCGCCGCGCAGGCGCAGGTAGCGCAGCACCACGTCGATGGTGGTGTCGGCGCGCACCGTCACCACGTCGGGGTTCATCAGGCGCCCGGCGGTGTCCTCCGGATACGACAGCACCTGCTCGAGCCGCTCGCGATTGTCGCGGTCCATCGACTTGAGCACTTCGTCGATGACGGTACCGGGCAGGTCCTGGACCAGGTCGGCGAGGTCGTCGATGTCGAGATCCTCGACCGCGGCGATGATCTCGTCCGGATCCATGTCCGCCAGCAGGCTCTCGCGCACCTCGTCGCCGACGTGCACCAGCACCTCGCCGTCGTCTTCCGGATCGACCAGCCCCCAGACCACTGCGCGCCGGGTTGGCGGCAGCGATTCGAGCAGGTTGCCGATCTCGGCCGGAGACAGCGTATTGACCAGCCGGCGCACCGGCCCGAGCCGGCCGCTGTCGAGTGCGTCCGAGAGCAGGCGCAGCTGGCGCGCGGTCTTGTCGTGGCGTGCGGTTTCGGCCATGCGGTGCTCCGTGGACCGGGAGTGAGCCGCACCGTCACCGTGCCACGGCGACGACAGCGACCGGCATCATGCGTTCATCGCGGCATTATCGCCGCTGCGCCCGGGGCTGCCCAGCCCACGGTGGGTGCGCACCTGGCTTTCGCTGCACGCGTGGTATTTTGCGCGGCCGTCCCAACGAGCGATCTCGATGAAACCTGCCACCGGTCGAGTGTCTGTCGGCGCCATGCTGTCGCTGCTGCTGGTTGCCTGCGGCAGCGACCCGGAGATGCCTCCGCACCTGCCGTACGCCACCCCCGGTGCCAGCCTTACGGTCGAACCGGTTGGCACCGCCTGCACCGCCGGGGGCCTCTACCGCGCGAGCGTGGCCTGGCAGGTCCAGGACGAGCTGGTCGAGAAGCTCGAGGTGCAGGTGGGAACCACCGAGCGCACCGTGTTCGCGCGGAGCAACACCCGCAGCGGAAGCGAGGAGACCGGTGATTGGGTCAGGGCCGAGACGGTATTCCACCTGATCGACCGCGATGGCGATCGGCTGCTGGCATCCACCCAGGCCGGCCCGGGCAATTGCCAGCCGGTGGCGCCCGGTGAAGGCGATCGCGGGAGCTGATGCATCGGACCGGGGGTTGCAGGAACCCGTGGCTGCAGGAGCGGCTTCAGCCGCGAGCTCCTGCTGTTGCTGAGCGTGGAAGTTGGCTGTCCGGGGCCCCTGCGCTGCTCTGCATCCCGGGCAGGGTGTTCGGCGATCGGACCGGAGAGCTCGCGGCTGAAGGCCGCTCCTACACGGGCCCAGGATGACGTCGACAGCAGCGGCTCGCGGCTGAGGCCCTCCTACACGTCCGGGCCGCACTGGTTGTGCAGCCAGCGCTCGATCTCTCCACGGGTGCGCGCGCGCATCAGGGCCGGTGCGCGCGAGCGCAGCCGGGCCAGGTCGCACGCGCGGATCGTACGGCGCACTTCCAGCAGGGTGGCCGGGTGCAGACTGAACTCGCCCAGTCCCAACGCCAGCAGCATGGGGGTCAGGCGCGGGTCGCCGGCGATCTCGCCACAGACCGCCACCGGCTTGCCGCGTGCGCGCGCCAGCCGGATCACGTCGCGCAACAACCGCAGCAGGGCCGGGTGCAGCGGGGTGTAGAGCTCGCCGAGCGCTTCGTTGTTGCGGTCGGCGGCGAGCAGGTACTGGATCAGGTCGTTGGTGCCGATCGACAGGAAATCCACGCTGCCGATGAAGGTCGGCAAGGCGATTGCCGCCGCCGGGATCTCGATCATCGCGCCAAGCGGCACGTGGTCGGCGATTTCAAAGCCTTCGCTGCGCAGATCGCTTGCGACCTGGTTGAGCCGGCCGCGCACCTGGAGCACCTCCTCGCGGCAGCAGATCATCGGCAGCAGGATGCGCAGCGGCCCGTAGCCGGAGGCGCGCAGCACCGCGAAGCCCGGCAGGTTCTGGGTGTCGAGCAGTCCGGGCCGGGACAGCGACAGGCGTACCCCGCGCAGCCCGAGCGCTGGGTTGGGCTCGTCGCGCAGCGCAAGTCCAGTGCGGTCGGCCTTGTCGGCGCCCAGGTCGAGCGTGCGGATGGTGACGGTGCGGCCGGTCATGCCGAGCACGACATCGCGATAGGCGTGGAACTGCTCGTCCTCGGTCGGCAGCGCGCCGCGCTGTTGCTCGCTTCCGTTCAGGAACAGGAACTCGCTGCGGTACAGGCCGACCCCGGCCGCGCCGAGTGCATGGGCCTCGGCCACGTCGCGGCGCGACTCGGCATTGGCGAAGAGCTTGATATCGACGCCATCGGTGGTGCGCGAGGGTTCCCGCCGCAGGCGATTGAGCTGCTTGCGCTCGCGTGCGTGCTCGCGGACCCGCGCCCGATGCGTGCGCAGGTCCGCGGCGTCGGGTTCCAGCACCACCCGGCCATCGCTGCCATCGACCGCCAGCACGTCGCCGTCGTTGACCTTCTGCAGCACGTTGGTGGCGCCGACCACGAACGGCATGTGCAGGCTGCGCGCCAGGATCGCGCTGTGCGAGAGCGCGCTGCCGGAGGCGGTCACGATCGCCATGACGCCCTGGGCCTGCAACTGCGCCAGCTCGGCCGGGGCGACGGTGTCGGTGACCAGGATCTCGCCGGCCACGCCCTGGGTGTCGGCCTCGCGCCGGTGCAGCGCGGCGTGGACCCGGCCGATCACCTGGTCGATGTCTTCCACGCGGCTGCGGAAGTAGGCATCGTCCATCGACTCGAACACCGCCGCGATCCGGTCGCGTTGCAGGCGCAGGGCGTAGTCGGCGCTGTAGCGGCCGGTGCGGATCAGCTCGTCGAGGCCGTGCAACAGCTCGGGATCGTCGAGCAACAGCGCGTGCAGGTCGAGGAACTCGCCCAGTTCCTGCGCCAGCGCACCATGCAGGCGTTGGCGCAGCGCGTGCATCTCGCCGCGGACGCCCTGGATCGCGGCGTGCAGGCGCTCCAGTTCCGGTTCGATCGCGGCTTCGTCGATGCGTTCCTCGACCACCTCCAGCACGTGCGGCAGGCGCACCCGCGCACGGCCGAGGGCGCTGCCGCGCGATGCGCCATGGCCGGAAAACTCGTGCCGCATGCCCGCTGCGCCTCAGGCGTCTTCGTCGAAACGACGGTCGAACAGCTCGGCGACCCGGTCCACCACGGCCGCCTCGTCCTCGCCCTCCACGCGCAGTTTCACCTGCGTGCCCTGACCGGCGGCGAGCAGCATCACGCCCATGATGCTCTTGGCGTTGACCTCGCGGCCCTTGGCGGTGAGCGTTGCATTGCCGGGATAGGCCGACAGTAATTGCACGAGCTTGGCGGTGGCACGCGCGTGCAGGCCCAGGCGGTTGGAGACGGTCAGTTCGCGTTCGATCATCGCTGTGTCCTCAAGAGTCCGTCTTCATGCTTCGCCGCCCCATGTCTGCCCATCCTTCTGCTTCATCCTTCGTCAAGCACCACACCGTTGCGCGCGCCGGCGGCGGCCACCGCGGGCAACGCGTCGAGCTCGAGCTCGGCGTAGTTCATCACCCGCAACAGCATCGGCAGGCTCACCGCCGAGACCCGCCGCACCGGGGTGCCGAGCCGCGCCAGCCTGGCCGCCAGGTTGCTCGGCGTGGCGCCGTAGAGATCGGTCAGCACCAGCACGCCGTCGCCCCCATCCACCCGCCGCAAGGCCGCACTGGCCTGCGGCAGCAGGGCGTCAGGATCGCCATCGAACGGCACCTCCAGCGACTCGGTCCGCAACGGCAGCGGATTGAGCAAGCGGCCGGCGACCGCGACCAGCGCCGAGCCGATGCCTTCGTGGGTGATGAGCAGGACGCCGACGGACATGCGGGGAACTTAGCAGACCAGCGTTAAAGTCGGGAAGCCGGCGGCCAGTCGGCGGCGTTGCCGCCTGTAAGTCGCTCGCTGCGCTCGCTGTAAACGGTCAGTAGAAGCGAAATCGCAACAGCAACCGCGGCCCTCGCTCTTGCCGTTTTCCACTCACAGGCGGCGGCAGCCGCCGACTTGCAGCGAAGCCCGGCGAGCGACTCACAGGCGGCAGCCGCCGACTCACAGCTTCAATCGAGCTCGCGATGGTGTACCGCAACCTCGTCCCAGCCGCGTTCGCGCGCATGTTGCGCCAACCGCTCGGCCAAGTAGACCGAGCGGTGGCGCCCGCCGGTGCAGCCGAACGCAACGGTGACATAGCTGCGGCTGCTGTCGGACTTCAGGCGCGGCAGCCAGGTGTCGAGAAACTGGCTGATCTGCTCGACGTATTCGCCGACCTCAGGTTGGGCATGCAGGAACTCGCCGACGGCATTGTCGCGCCCCGACAGCGGCCGCAGGGTGGCGTTCCAGTGCGGGTTGGGCAGGCAGCGCGCGTCGAACACGAAGTCGGCATCGGCCGGTACGCCATGGCGGTAGGCGAAGGACTCGAACAGCAGTGACACGGTGCCCTCGTCGCTCAGCCCGAACTCGGTGGTCACGTGCCGGCGCAACTGGTGGACGTTCAGATCGCTGGTGTCGAGTACGAAATCGGCGATCTGCCGCAGCGGTTTGAGTACCTGCCGTTCCAGCGAGATCGAATCGGCCAGGGTCAGGCCGAGCTGGCTCAGGGGGTGGCGCCGGCGGGTGTCGGCATAGCGCTTGAGCAGCGCTTCGTCGCGGCTTTCGAAGAACACCAGCCGCGGGTCGAGCCCCAACGCGCCGACCGCCGACAGCCACTCGGGAATGTTGGCCAGGTCGCTGTGCCGGTTGCGCACGTCGATGCCGACCGCCAGCTTGGACGGCGCATTCTCGGCGCCGGTGACGCTCTGCACGAACTGGGTCAGCAACTCGGCCGGCAGATTGTCCACGCAGTAGTAGCCCAGGTCCTCGAAAGTGTTCAGCGCCACGCTCTTGCCCGAACCGGACATGCCGCTGACGATGACCAGGGTGGGCGCGGACGCCCCCGGCGTGACCTCCGATGGCACTGCAGGCGTGCTCACGAGTCGCCCCTTTCGAGAAAGTTGCTGTGGCGCGCGATGAACGCCGCGGCCGGATCGAGCCCTTTCATGCGCAGGCTGTGCACGCGGGTGGCGGCCTCGGCCAGCACCGCGAGGTTGCGCCCGGGCATCACCGGCAGGGTGATGGTCGGCACTTCAAGATCCAGCACCCGGCGCGCGCCGCGATCGCCGGTCAGGCGCTCCATGGCACCAGGCGCCGATTCGTCGCTGGGCTTGGTCAGGTGGATGATCAGGCGCAGGTATTTGTTGCCCTTCACGGCGGTGTCGCCGAACATCTCGCGGATGTTGAGCACGCCCAGGCCGCGTACTTCCAGCAGGTCCTGCAGCAGTTCAGGACAGGTCCCGTCGAGCACGTCCGGTGCGATCTGGGTGAACTCGGGCGCGTCATCGGCGACCAGGCGATGCCCGCGAGTGATCAGCTCCAGCGCAAGCTCGCTCTTGCCGGAGCCGGCATCGCCGGTCACCAGCACGCCGATCGAGTAGATCTCCATGAACACCCCGTGCAGCGTGGCACGCGGTGCCAGCGTGCGGGCCAGGTGGTATTGCAGGTGGTTGAGCAGCTCATGGCCGCGCCGCGGTGAGCTCCACAGCGGCGTCTGCGACTCCTCCGCGGCCAGGCGAAGATCCTCGGGGCAGAATTGCTGTTTGCTGATGATCAACGCCAGCGGCCGGTACTGGATGATCTTCTCGATGGTCTCCCAACGCAGGCGCGAATCGAGCGAATCCAGCCACGCCAGCTCCTCGGTTCCGAGGATCTGCACTTTGTTGGGATAGATCGTGTTGACGTAGCCGGCCAGCGACGGCCGCCGCGCGACGGTCTCGACCGCCTCCAGCACCCGACGCTCGCCACCTTGGCCGGCCAGCCAGCGCAGGTCTAGGCGCTCGCGTTGCAGTTCGAACAGTTCACCGGCGCTGATGCTGGCGTTCATCGCTGACGGATCCTGGCGGCGGGGCGCGCGCAAGCGGCGCCCGGCTGGAGCGGATGCGGGGCGTGTCTCCATGCCCGCGATGCGGCGGTGGGCAGAGGCGGGGCAACTGCCGGTCTCATCCTAGGTTCGCTCCGGATCGGCGTAGGCGCCATCGAGCAGGGCGCAGCGCAGCTCGGCCACGTCGGCGGCAGCGCGCAGCCGGGCGCGAAACTTTGGCGAAGCGAAACGTTCGGCCACTTCGGCCAACTGCTGCAGGTGTTGCTGCACGTAGTGTTCCGGCACCGCCATCGCCACGACCAGGTCCACCGGCTGCCCGTCGGCTGCGCCGAAATCGACCGGCTCGGCCAGCCGCAGGAACGCGCCGCGGCTTTCCTCGATCGTCGGCAGCCGGCCGTGGGGGATCGCCACGCCGTGACCGATGGCGGTACTGGCGAGCCGCTCGCGGTTGCGCAGGCTTTCGCCTATGGCCTCGGTCAGCCCGGCGCTACTGAATCCGGTGTCGGCCGCGGCGGGCAGGTTGCCGGCCAGCAGGCGCGATGCGGCGTCGAGCACGGCCAGATGGTCGCCGGGCTCCGTCAGAATCGCGATGCGGTCGGCGCTGAGCAGGTCCTTGAGGGGCATCGGTGGGACTGGGTGGCCGGTCGGGAAGCGGCGGTGAGCTCAGCCCAGCTCGCCGGTGCGCGCAAGGCTTTCGCCGCGGTGGTGGTCGACCATCTTGCTCTTGTGCTTCATCAACACGCGGTCGAGCTTGTCGGCGAGCAGGTCGATGGCGGCGTACATGTCGAGGGCGTTGGCATCGGCGTGGAGGGTGCGGCCGGCGACCGTCAGGGTCGCTTCGGCGCGATGTTCAGGCTTGTCGAGGCTGAGCTGCGTACGCACGTCGAGCGGCTGCTCGTAGTGGCGCCCCAGTCGCGCCAGCTTGGATTCCACGTAGTCCCGCATGGCGGGGGTGACATCGATCTGCTGGCCGTGGGTTTCGATACGCATCGGGAAGCTCCTCTAACGTCGCGACTGGTACCGCAGCATATCGCAGGCGGCGTGGATGGCGGTCTGAAGAGCGGAAGACTTTTTTGACGCGGGTCAGAGCAAAAAAAGCGGATAAGGCCGACACAAACAGTTTTTGGATGTGCGGCCCCGTGGCCACGCGGGGTTGCCGGGCGAAGAGGCAAGACCGCTCCTGCGCACCATTTCCATAGTTCTGCCGGTGCCCTTATCTGCGCCCTTTTTAGCTCTGATCCGCGTCAAAGCCTTCTGCCTCACCCCATCCGCACCCGGTCCTGCGACGACGGGACACCCATCGCCTCGCGGTACTTGGCGACGGTGCGGCGCGCGACCGGCACGCCGGTGGCCTTGAGGGTCTCGGCCAAGCGTGCGTCCGACAGCGGCTTGCGCGGGTTTTCCGCCTCGATCAGCTGGCGGATCATCGACTGGATCGCGGTGCTTGAGGCCTCGCCACCGCCGCCGGTGTCGATGCCGGAGGCGAAGAACGCGCGCAGCGGCACGGTGCCGCGCGGGGTGCGCGCGTACTTGCGGGCGATCGCGCGCGAGACGGTGGATTCGTGCAGGCCGACCTCGGCGGCGACCTCGCGCAGGGTCAGCGGGCGCAGCGCGCTGTCGCCGAATTCGAGGAAGCCGGCCTGCTGCCTGAGCAGGCAGCGGGCGACCTTGAGCAGTGTATCGCCGCGCGCCTCCAGGCTCTTGAGCAGCCAGCGCGCCTCCTGCAGGTGGCCGCGCAAGTAGCTCGCATCGGCTGCGCTGGCGTGGCGGATCATGCCTTCGTAGCCGCGATGGATCGACACCTTCGGCCGCATGCCGTCGGCCAGCGCCGCGCGCCATACACCATGCTGGCGCCAGATCACCACGTCCGGCGCCACGTAGGTGTCGTTGGCAATCGCCCCGATCTGCGCACCGGGTCGGGGGTCGAGCGAGCGCAGCAGCTGCACGGCGGTGTCGACCTCGACTTCGTCCAGTTTCAGCTCGGCCGCCAAGCCAGCCACGCCTACCCGCGGCAGGCGCTCCAGCGGCCCGTTGGCGAGGCGATGGGCCAGCGGCTTGCCGGGGGCGGCGGCGGGCAGGGTTTCCAGCTGCAGGCGCAGGCACTCGCCAAGGGTGCGCGCACCGACGCCGACCGGGTCGAAGCGCTGGATCTGGTGCAGCACGGTGAGGATCTCGTCCTCGTCGGCCTCCAGGCCCGGCGCCAGCGACGCGGCGATGGCCTCGAGCGGTTCGCGCAGGTAGCCGTCGTCCTCGATCGCCTCGATCAGGGTTACGCCGATGATGCGGTCTCGCGGCGAGAGGTGGCTCAGGTGGAGCTGCCACAGCAGGTGATCGTGCAGGCTCTCCAGCTCGGCGACCTGCTCGGCCACGGGGTTGTCATCGCCGTGGTCGACCGGGCCGATGCGCTCGTACCAGGGCTCCCCGTCATTGGGTCCCCACTCGCTCTCGGGCAGTTGCGCCTCGCGCTCTTCGCTGGCCGGCGTCGGCGGCGCATCATCGGCGGTGGACGCGCTGACCGAGGTTTCGGTCCAGTCCAGCAGCGGATTGGTCTCGACCGCGGTGACCAGCTCCGCCTCCAGCTCGATCGCGGACAACTGCAACAGGCGGATCGCCTGCCGCAATTGCGGCGTCATCACCAGTTGTTGTCCGAGGGAGGTTTGGAGACGGGGCTTCATGTCGGTTTGCTTGACGCTGCCGGGTGCCCGGCGCCCGCAGCGTAACGCCGGGCAGCGGGAAAGTCCGTGACGATTTTCCCGCCACCGGTGCAGCGCTGCGTGCGGCGTGCCGAACCCTACAAGCGGAACGCTTCACCCAGGTAGACGCGACGAACATCTGGATTGGCCAGCAGCGCGTCCGGAGCCCCCTGCGCGAGCACGCCGCCATCGCTGAGGATATACGCCCGATCGCAGATGCCCAACGTCTCGCGCACGTTGTGATCAGTGATCAACACGCCGATGCCGCGGTTCTTCAGGTGCCGCACGATGCGCTGGATCTCGCCGACCGAAATCGGGTCGACTCCGGCGAACGGTTCGTCCAGCAGCATCAGCCGCGGCCGGGCAGCGAGCGCGCGCGCGATCTCTACCCGGCGGCGCTCGCCGCCCGACAGGCTGGCGCCGATCTGCTCGGCGACGTGGGTGACCTGCAGTTCCTCCATCAAGCTGGCGAGTTCGCGTTCGCGCCCGTTCTTGTCGAGGTCCTCGCGCAGTTCCAGCACGACGCGCAGGTTGTCGGCGACGCTGAGCTTGCGGAACACCGAGGGTTCCTGCGGCAGGTAGCCGACCCCGTACTTGGCCCGGGCGTACATCGGCTCGGCGGTGATGTCCTTGCCGTCGAGCAGGATCTGGCCAGCGTCGGCCGGTACGAGGCCGACAATCATGTAGAAGCAGGTGGTCTTGCCGGCGCCATTGGGACCGAGCAGGCCGACCACTTCGCCGGCATCCAAGCTCAGGCCGAAGTCATGCACCACCTCTCGCGACTTGTAGGCCTTGCGCAGGCCGCTGGCGACCAGCATCAGCCGCCCTCCGGTCCGTCGCTGTCGCTGTCGCTGGTGTCGGTGCCGGGGCTGCGATCGACGTCGGTGCCGGCATCGGCATCGGCAGAGCCGCCCGAGCCCTGGCTGGCGTCGGTGTTACGCGGCAAGATCCGCATCCTCACCCGGCCCGCGCCTTCGCCGCCGCCCTGCACGCGGCCGGTTTGCATGTTGTAGACGATGCGCTCGCCGCTGAGCGTGTTGCCCGGCTGGGCCACGCGCACGTCACCGGTCAGCACCACGACCTCGGTGCGCAGATCGTAGTCGAGCTGGTTGGCGGCCGCGGTCATCGGCTCGCCATTGTCGAGTTGCTGCGAGAGGCGTGCGGGCCCGCCGGTCAGCACCACGCGCACCGGCTCGCCGTTGCGCTGGGTGATGGTGGCGCGGTTGGAGCGGATGTCGAGCGTGCCCTGGCTGATGATCACGCCGCGGCTCAACACGGTGGGCCGGCTCTCATCGAGCGAGTAGTCCGACGCGCCGGCATCGATGTCCATCGGCTGGTTGCGGTCGGACGATCGCGCCAGCGCGGTGCTGGACGCTGCCGCCAGAACGAGCGCCAGCAGACTAGCGGGCAGTGCTTTCATATCGGGTCTGGGTGTCCTGGAGAACGATGCGCTTGGTATCGAGGCGAGCATCGAGGTCGCGACCGTTGATTATAAGACCCGGCTGCCTGAGCGTGACTGCCACCTCGGAGGTGGCCCGTCGGGACTCGGGGAAAACGTTCAGTTGCTCGGTCGTCATCGTGACCGGCCGCCCGTCGGCGCCGGTGCTGTTGGCCACCACGTCGCCTCGCAGGCGCAGCTCATCGCCCTGCGCACTGACCCAGCCGGTGCGCGAGCGCACTTCCCAAGGGCCACCCTGCGAGCCCTCGCCGGCTGGAATCAGGAACCGCGGCGTGGCGATGTCGAGCGTCCGCGTATCGGGGTCACGCGCAAGCCTTGGCGCGCGCACGCTGAAGGCTTCGTCGCCCTGGTCGTCCAGTGCGATCAGTTCGAAGTGGTTGAGCACGTAGTCGGACTGGCTGCCAGCGGTCGGCGTCGGTGCCGTGCCACTGCGCTGCGACCACAATGCCCAGCCGCTGAGGGCCGCACCGATCAGCAACAGCACGGTGACGATGCCGCGCCAGCTCATGCCTGCACCCCGGTCGGCATGGCTTCGCTGAGCATGCGTTCGGCGTGGCCTTGCGCGGCCAGCAGCAGGTCGCAGAACTCGCGCGCCGCACCTTCGCCGCCAGGCGCGGCGCTGCGCCAGTGCACCCGCTCGCGCACCCATGGGTGCGCGTTGGCCGGTGCGGCGGAAAAGCCCACGTGCGGCAGCACTCGCAGGTCGGGCAGGTCATCGCCCATGAACGCGACCTCATCCAGTCCGATGCCAAGCTCCCGGGCGATCCCGCTGATGCAGGCGAACTTGTCGGCGATGCCCGTATGCGCCCGCACGCCCAGCTCGGCCGCGCGCTGCTCGGCGATCGTGCTCGCCCGCGCGGTGACGAATGCGACCGCGATGCCGACCTTGCGCAACATCACCATGCCCAGTCCGTCGTGGACGTGGAATGCCTTGAGCTCGCGGCCTTCGCTATCGAAGTACAGGCGCCCGTCGGTCAACGTGCCGTCCACGTCGAAGCACGCCAGGCGCACGCGCGCGGCGCGCGGGCGCAGGTCGGCAGGGCAGTGGTAAAGATCGGGCATGGCAGGGTGGCTCGAAGGTGGAATGCGGGTTTTCAGGCTCGGGGTTCCGCTACACCACCCGCGCGCGCAACAGGTCGTGGATGTTGAGCGCCCCGACCACACGCCGGTCAGCGTCGACCACCAGCAGCCCGCCGATCTTGTGCGCCTCCATCAACTGCGCCGCCTCCACCGCGAGCGCGTCTGCGCCGATGGTCTTGGGCGAGCGCGTCATCACCTCGGCAATGCGCGTGCTGCGCAGGTCGACCCGGGCGTCGTCGAGGCTGCGGCGCAGGTCGCCGTCGGTGTACAGGCCGAGCAGGCGGCCGTCGCCGTCGACCACCGCGGTCATGCCCAGGCGCTTGCGGCTCATCTCCACCAGCGCCTCGCTGACGCTGGCATCGCCACTGACGCGCGGCACCTCGTCGCCGCCATGCATGATGTCGGCGATGTGCAGCAGCAGGCGCCGGCCGAGCGCGCCGGCCGGATGCGAGCGCGCGAAATCGTCGGCGGTGAAGCCGCGCGCCTCCAGCAGCGCGACCGCGAGCGCATCGCCCATCGCCAGCGAAGCGGTGGTGCTGGAGGTGGGCGCCAGCGCCAGCGGACAGGCCTCGGCCGGTACGCTGACGTCCAGGTGCACATCGGCCTCTCGCGCGAGGGTCGAGCCGGCGCGGCCGGTCATCGCGATCAGCTTGTTGCCCTGGCGCTTGAGCACCGGCAGCAGCATCAGCAGCTCGTCGCTTTCGCCCGAGTACGACAGCGCCAGCACGACGTCGGCATCGGTGATCATGCCCAGGTCGCCGTGCCCGGCCTCGCCCGGGTGCACGTAGAACGCCGGCGTGCCGGTCGAGGCGAGGGTCGCGGCGATCTTGCGCGCGACGTGGCCGGACTTGCCCATGCCGCTGCACACCACCCGGCCGGGTGCTGCCAGCATGAGCCGACAGGCGGCGGTGAAGTCGCCGTCGATCCGCGCCGCGACCGCGGTCAACGCCTGCGCCTCGACCTCGAACACGCGGCGGCCGCTGGCGGCCAGGCCGGTTTCTTCGATTTGGGGTGGAGTAGGGGCTGTCGCCATTTTCGGACATCGTCCTTGGAAGATTGCCGCCCAACCGTAATGGCTTCAGCGCAACCGCGTCTAAACGGCAGCGGGCCGAAGCTGCAGCCGTGGTCCCGGCGATTTGACCCGGAGGGGCTTTCCGCTAGGCTGATGGGCGGATTTTACGCGCAAGGCTGCGCAAAAAGCCCGCCGGTGCCGCGCAGCCCGATAAGCTGCGCGCGCCACGCCACGCCCGTGCTGTTGCGGTGCGCCCCCATCCACCTGCTGCACTTGCGGATACCAGCCATTGAATCCAGACATCATCAAATCGCTGATCGAACAGGGCCTGCCCGGTGCCAGCGCCGAGGTGCGTGGCGATGATGGCGTGCATTTCGAGGCCACCGTGGTCGCCGAAGCCTTCCGCGGCAAGCTGCCGCTGGCGCGCCATCGCCTGGTTGGCGAAGCGGAAGGCCTCCCGAGCCTTTCGCAAGGGAGATTACGAGGGTGCGGCGACGTTGTATCGCAAGCTCGCCGAGGAGCACCCCCTCGCGCGCCACTGGGCCTTTCTCGGTGCAGCCCTCGGGGCCGGGGGGCACCATGAGGGGGCGTTGGAGGCCTCCTCCAACGCCGTCGAGCTAGATCCCCAGTACGGCCTCGCGTACTACAACCGCGCCCTGATCCTGCGTAACACCGGCCGAAGGAGTCGTGCGATCAAAGATCTGAAAAAGGCCCTCGAAGCCGACCTCCCCCGCCGCTTCAAGTCCGCGGCGAGCAAGGTGCTAGCGGAGATGCAGAAGAAGTGAGCTTCTTCTACC
>JAHWKC010000320.1 GCA_019348095.1 Pseudomonadota bacterium
GAAACCCCATCTGGATGATGACGTCGAGCTCGGTATCCAAGCGCGCGTCGTAGTCGGCGCGGGTCTTGCCCGGCGCCAGCGGCGCCTTCTCCAGGCGCGCATCCAGGCCGCGGCGCGACTCGCTGCGCAGCCAACTTTCGATGGTGTGGTCGCTGGGCACCGGGAAGGCCGGCAGCGCGTATTCGCCGAGCTTCATCTCGACGTTGCAGCGCGTCGCCAGCGCCAGCGCGTTGTCGATCGCGTCGGGTGCGTCGGTGAACAGCTCGGCCATCTGCTGCGATGACTTCAGGTACTGCTCGGCGGTGTAGGGCTTGGGCCGTTTGGGGTCGTCCAGCACCCGGCCCGAGGCAATGCATACGCGCGCCTCGTGCGCCTCGAAACCGTCGGCGTCGAGGAAGCGTGCGTCATTGCTGGCGATCACCGGCAGCCCGCGCTTGCTTGATGCGTGCAGGGCGAATGCGTTGAACGCCTGCTCGCCGTCGCGGCCGCTGCGGGTCAGTTCCAGGTGCAGGCGATCGCCGAAGGTGCCCTGCCAGTCGGCCAGCCAGGCTTCGGCGAGTTCGTGACGCTGCCCGCCCGCGAGTTGCCCTGCGAGGCTGTGCACCCCGGCCAGCGCGAACAGCCCGGCGTTGTCCTCGCGCAGCCACTCCGGACGCAGCGCCACGCTGTCGGTGCGGTGGCCTTCCATCCACATGCGGCTGAGCAGCCGCGACAGGGTCAGATAGCCCTCGCGGTCGCGACACAGCAGGGTCAGCTTCGATGCGGCCTCGTTGCCGTCGGCGATGCCGATGTCGGCGCCGAGGATCGGCTTGATGCCGGCGCCCTCGGCGGCCTTGTAGAACTTGACCGCGGCGAACAGGTTGTTGGTGTCGGTCAGCGCGACCGCCGGCTGGTCGAGCGCCACGCAGCGCTTGACCAACTCGTCGATGCGGATCGTCGAGTCGGCGAGCGAATATTCGCTGTGCAGGTGAAGGTGTGCGAAACGTGCGGCCATGCCTGCCTTGCGCGGAGGTCCCCAGCCGGGTGCCGGGCCTTTCCGGGCGGCGTGCGGCGTGCCTGTCTACTTCGAGTTGTCTACCGCGGGCAGGTTAGCAGGCCCGCCGGGCGGCACAAGGGTTGACGTGCGGGTTTCGCCGCGGCCATGCAGCGGAGCAGGCTCCGCTCTACGTGCCGCTTGCGGCGATGGGTGTGGGGGCCGGCCATGCCCGCGATTGGAACCGGAATTGCGTCGCGGCGGGCTTCGCGGCCATGGGGCGCTCCTACAGAAACGCGATGCGCTCTTGTAGGGGCGGGCCATGCCCGCGATCGCCCCCACACACGCAGCAACCTGCGGCCGGTAGAGCCGAGCTTGCTCGGCTGCTGTTTTCGCCGCGGCCATGCAGCGGAGCAAGCTCCGCTCTACGGTCGCTTGCGGCGATTCTCAGCCACTGATGCGGAAGACCCTGTCGGGGATGCGTCCATTGGCGTAGTGGCTGTCGTTGACGCGCGCGTTGTGCTGCAGCAGCGCGAGTTCGGCGAGCCGGTCGCGCAGCCAGGCCGCGCGCTGGTGGGCGCCGTCGCCGTCGGGATGCTCGTCGATGCGGTAGTGGCAGAAGTCGCGATACTCCTCGGCTTCGGCCTCGAACGCCGGCCAGGCGAGCTCGAACAGCAGCACGTCATCGAGCAGCCCGAGCAACGGCGTGCTGTCGGGGATGACGTCCTCGTCGAGATCGATGTAGCCGAGCAGCTTGGCCAGGCGCGCGCGCATGGCGTCATCGGGATCCCACTGCGGGTCATCCAGCATTGCCCGCAGTTGCTCGATGCGCTTGAGGCGCAGGTCGAGCACGGCGCGGGCATCCTCCAGCGACAACGACGCCAGCCAGCCCGCCAGGGCCTGCAGGCGGGGCGCGTCGACGCGCAGGGCGTCGGGGTGGATCTCGTGCAGCAGCGCATCGAAGCGGGCGACGGCTTCAGGGCTCATGGTCAGGGAGGTGCCGCTATCGGATCCGGCAGCGGGGTGGTTGCCGAACGGCAGCGGCGCGTAGGTCGGGGTCAGGGCGGAAGCGCGCATGACAGTCCTCGCGGTGCCGGCCGTGCGGGGAATAGGGGCGAGGCGGGCCGGCGTGGCGCGGCGCCCCAGCGGTGGTTCGGACTCGACATCGTGGCGAACGCTTGGGACCGCTGCGGCACGATGCTGCGTTCTTGCGAGTGTACGCCTGGAGCGGGAAAGCGCGGTATCCGGCGGCGTTAAAAACGCTGAACGGCGGGGCTGACTGAACAGGCCCCGCCGCCGGTCATGCTGTTTTCAAGCGGGCTGGGCTTGTCAGCCCAGCTACGATCCGCCTGATGTTGCGCGTCATCCCAGCCGTCCGCCGGGATGACGGGCTGATTACGGCTGAGGCTCCTCAAGGCACACGATCAGTGCACCCGGAACAATGCCGCTGCTGCCGACACGTAGGAGCGTTCCCGCACCTGGCGCTGGTGGGCGGACAAGGCGGCCTCGGCCAGGCGGGCCTCCTGCCAGTCGGCGCGGGCGAGGCAGTACACCGGCTCGCTCTGCACGCGCGGGCCGACGCGGCTCTTGTCGCGCCAGTCCGGCATGACCTTGCTGAGCGGGATGGTGAACGACCAGGACAGCAGCACGCCGTCGTCGGCCTGCTTGGCGATCTCGCGCAGCGCCTCGTCCGTGGCCTCGGCCGGGACGGGCGCGGGGCGGGGCACCGCCTCGACGAGACCCTCCTCGAAGTGCCCCTCCAGGACGGCGCGCAGGCCGAGCAGGCCGGGATTCCACTCCCAGCGCTCGTCGACGCCGGGCAGCCCGCGGTAGTGGAGCTCGTAGCCGAGGTACAGCGCGAGATGGAGGTCCTCGTCGGCCAGCGGGTCGCCGGCCACGGCGATCAGGTCGGCGTGCTTGCCGGCGGCGAGTTCGCCGACGTCGCGGCCCTGCCAGGTGAACGAGCTGAGCCGGCGCAGCGCGCGCAGGAAGGTCTCGCTGGTGAGGTCCTCGGCCACCTGCGCCGAGCCGACCCGGTAGTAGACGTAGCGGTAGACCATGTCGACGTAGCGGTCGTACAGCTCGCCGAAGGCGTCGGTGTCGCCGGCCTGCGCGCGCTGGACGAGGGCGAGCGTGACGGCGACCTCGCCCTCGGCGGGCGCGTGCACCACCTCCGCGTCGTGCCCCGCCG
>JAHWKC010000321.1 GCA_019348095.1 Pseudomonadota bacterium
CAGCCATGCCGTCGTCCTGCGCGACGCGTTGCCGGCCAGCAGCACCCCTACGGCAAGGACGAACGGCAGGGCTAGCAGCAGTTCCAGCATCTCGCTCCCAGGGTGCGGCGCAGCGCGCGCGGCAGGGTCGCGGGTCGGGACAGGCGGGGCGCGAAGCAGGGGTGCGCTCCGCGGCCGGTGATTCTAACCGAAGCGCGCGTGCGCGCCGGTCGCCGCAGGCGGTGCGTATGCTATGCGCAGCGTCCTTTTCCGGTGTTTTCTCCTCGGTGATGCGTATTAATACATCGGTGCCTACACAGGCCCTGCTGATCGTGTCGGCCGAGTGCCGGCGCCGCGCGGATGGAGCGCGGTTTTGCGCGAAGCCCTGATCTTCGGCGGCAGCGGCCAGATCGGTCGCCCGCTGCTGCACCGGCTGCGAGGCGAGGGCTGGCGCATCACTGCGCTGTCGCGGCGAACCACGCCCGACGAGCCTGGCGTGCAGTGGCTGAGCGGCGATCTCCAGACGCCTCCGGCGTTGCCGGCCCGGGTCGATGCGATCCTCAGTTGCGGCCCGCTGGATGCGTTCGCGCGCTGGTACGCCGGCAGTGGCATCGACTCGGCGCGCGTGATCGCATTCGGCTCGACCAGCCTGGACACCAAGCGCGAGTCCAGCGATCGGCATGAGCGCGAGGTTGCGGAACGCCTGCACCAGGGCGAGTCGACGGTGTTCGCCACCGCGAGTGCGCGCGGCGCGGCCGCCACGCTGCTACGCCCGACCCTGGTCTACGGCGCCGGGCGCGACGCCACCTTGAGCCGGATCGCGGCGATCGCACGGCGTTTTGGCTACTTCCCGCTGCCGCGTGGCGCCTGCGGGTTGCGCCAGCCGGTCCATGTCGAGGACCTCGCCGATGCGGCACTGCGCGCGATCGATGCGCCCGCCAGCGCCGGTCGGGCCTACGCACTGCCGGGTGGCGAGGTGCTGCCGTACCGCGAGATGGTCGGGCGGGTGCTGTCGGCGCTGCAGCCGCCGGCAAGGCTGCTGGAACTGCCGGCGCCGCTGCTCCGGCTGGCGTTGCAGGCCGCACGCCTGGGCGGCCGCGCCCCGGGATTCGGCAGCGCCGCGCTGCGGCGCATGCACCAGGACCTGTTGTTCGACGCGGTGCCTGCCGTGCGCGACCTTGATTACGCACCGCGTGCGTTCGCGCCGACCGCGGAGATGTTCGTGGCTCCGGAGGCGTGAATCGAAGAGCTTTCTGACGCGGATCAGAGCGAAAGAAGGCGGATCAAAGCGGAAGAGAGGTGCTTTGTCAGGAGCATGCTTTATGCGCTTTGATCCGTCTTTTTTCTGCTCTGATCCGCGTCGAACGCTTTCGCGCTCCGCTAGATTTCCTGCGCGCGCGGTACCGTGCGTGCCTTGGCCAGTGCACGCAGCGCGACCATCAGCACGCCGCCGAGCACCATCGCACCGCCGATCCACATCGCCGGGCCGGGCCGGTCGCCCCAGAACACGACGCCGAGCGCGACCGCCAGCACCGGGGTCAGCAGCAGCCACGGCATGACCTGGGCGACCGGGTGACGCTGGATCAGTACGTAGTACAGCCCGTGCCCGAGCAGCGAGGACATGAACGCCGCGTACGCCACCCCGGCCCACGCCACCCAACTGGCCTGCTGCACCTGCGCGAAGGCCCCCGGCTCGATCGCCGCGCTGATCGCCAGCAGCGGCAGGATGCTCACCAGCGCGGTCCAGCCCTGCTGGCTGTAAACATCCAGTCCCCGCAGCGGCTTCATCAGCACGGTGCCGATCGCCAGGAACAGGGCGGAAACCAGCATCAGTGCCAGCGCGAACGGCTGCTGCATCACCAGCGGATCGAAGCCCAGCACCAGCACGCCGCCGAAGCTCACCCCGATCGCCAGCGCGGTGCGCCAGCCGAAGCGCTCGCCAAGCAGCCACCACGCCAGCAGCGCGGTCATCGGCACGTAGCTCTGGATCACGATTGCCGGCGAGGACAGATTCCCGGCCAGCTTCAGCGCGAGGAAGCTCAGGCCGAAATGGGCTACGCCGATGCACAGGCATACCGCCACGAGCCGCGGCCACTGACCCGGCAGCGGCCGCTTGAGCACGAACAGCAGCGGCAGGCCGAGCATCGCGAAACGCAGCGCGGTGAACAGGAACGGCGGTATCTCGCGCAGCGCATGCGCGGAGGTCAGGAAGTTCAGCGCCCAGACGATGCAGATCAGCAGAACGAGGATTAGGTCGCGTGGCGGCATGGCGACATCATCCTCGCAAGTGAGTGAACGTGCTTTGCTGCTTCAGCTCCCCGCGCTGATTTCTGGCTCCCCTCTTTGGCAAAGAGGGGTTGGAGGAGATTTGCAGGTGCGATGGGGGGCACAAGCAACGTGCGCACCCTGCGTTCAATACGTCCACCCGAGCCGGCGATACAGCTTTGCCAACACCCAGGCCGGCCCGATCAGCAGATAGGTCAGGTCGGTCAGGAAGCTTGGCTTGCGGCCTTCGATCTTGTGCCCGAGGAACTGCGCGATCCAGGCGAGCACGAATACCCCGAGCGCCAGCCACAACAGCTCGGTCGATCCCAGTGCGCGGTACAGCGCGTGGGTCAGCGCGGCCAGCAGCACGAACGCCGCGGCCATGCCGAGCCCGAGCCGGCGCGAGGCGCGGTAGTAGAAGCACCACGCCGCGAACATCGCCAGCGCCGCCCAGAACCCCGGCTTGAACAGCGTGCCCGGCGCCGGAATGCACCACAGCAGCGCGATCACGCTCCACAGGATCGACGGCACCGCGACCACGTGGATCGCCTGGTTCGCCGGGTTGCGGTGATCGCCGGAGTAGCTGGCGAACCAGCGGTCGATCGGGCGTGCGGTGGCAGGCTCCATCGTCATCTCGAAACCCCTGTAGGAGCGACGTGAGTCGCGACCGAAACCACATCGGAGCGGAGGGCATCGCGACTCACGTCGCTCCTACAGGATGCCCGGAAGCGCACGGGCAACTCAATCGACGCTGATGCCGGCCAGCTTCTGCAGCGCTTCGGCGTACTTGGCACGGGTGCGCTCGATCACCTCCGGCGGCAGCTTCGGCCCCGGCGCGGTCTTGTCCCAGGCCTGTGTTTCCAGCCAGTCGCGCACGAACTGCTTGTCGTAGCTCGGTGGGCTGGTGCCGAGCCGGTA
>JAHWKC010000322.1 GCA_019348095.1 Pseudomonadota bacterium
CAGCGACTGCAGGCGACCGTCGTCGGCGAATTCGTACAGGCGCACGTTGCGCAGTTCCAGCCAGCGGTCCCCGCCGTCGTCGTGCTCCTGGCCGCCCTGGGCGTTGAGGATGGTGTCGCCTTCGCGCGCCCACACCCCCGAATAGCGCGCCACGATCATGTCCTGC
Source organism: Pseudomonadota bacterium (assembly GCA_019348095.1). Lineage (GTDB taxonomy): Bacteria > Pseudomonadota > Gammaproteobacteria > Xanthomonadales > Xanthomonadaceae > Novilysobacter_A. The sequence goes on from JAHWKC010000322.1 coordinate 167, forward strand.
GAGCGCGAGGACGTCTTCAGCGCCTCCGCCTGGCGCTGGCCCCACGGCCCCGCGGTCTCGCCGCTGACCGTCATCAGCAGGGTCAACACCGCGACCGCCGCGGCCACCGTCATGCTGAGCCGGCGCCGCGACAAGCCTATCGCGCGCAGCGCGGTCAGCTCCGAGGTCGCCGAAAGCTGGCCCAGGGCCATCAACGAGCCGATCACCGCGGCGTACGGGAACAGCGCATGCGCGCGGCGCGGCACGGTGTAGGCCATGTAGGCCATTGCCTCGATGACGCCATCGCCCTCGCCGACATCGCCGAACTCGGTGACCAGGCTCAGCATCACGTCCAGGCCGAGCAGCACCGCCCAGGTCAGCAGCACGGTGCCGAGCACCGCCCGGCCGACGAACAGGTCATGGATGCGCGGCACCAGCCTCATGCGCGTGCCTTCCGCAGGCGCGGTCGACGCACGCGGCCGTCGCTGAAATACAGCCACAGCGCGAATGCGAGCACCGGCAGCACCAGCCACCAGAGCCCGAGCGCCGGCGCCACACGCCCGATCTCGAGCCAGTTCGTGCCCATCAGCATCAGGTTGGTCGCGACCAGGTACGCGAGGAAGCCCATCAGCACGCGCCCGTACCGCGCCTGCCGCGGCGTACTGCGCGCGAGCGGCACCGCCATCAGCGCGAACGCGAGCGCGAGCAGCGGCGGCGCGATGCGCCGATGCAGCTGCGCGTTCGCTTCCGCGCGCGGATCGCCGAACAGGGCGCTGGTCGGCATGACCTCCGGGTCGTTCTCGTCGAAGCGGCGCGCGTCGGCCTGCATCAGCACCTCGTTGCTCTGGTAGCGCATCAGGCGGTAGTCGAGCTTGCCCTCCACCCCGGCGTCCAGCGGTCCTTCGACCTCGAATCCGTCGTTGAGCACGAGATAGCGCTGGCCGTCCTCGCCGAGGGTGACCTCGCCGTCGTTGGACGTGGTGATGTCGACCCGGTCGCCGGACTGGCGATACACGAACACCCGGCTGAACCGGCTGCCGTCATTGGACATCGAGCCGACAAACACCACCCCGCCGCCGCCGGGAATCTCGGTGAAGCTGCCCGGCTCCAGCCCGGCCACGATCAGGTTGCGGTTGGCCTCGGCGATCAGCTGCTGCGACATGCGCTCCGACCACGGCCCCAGCCACAGCGAGCACAGCGCGACCACCAGCGCCACCGGCAGCACCAGCAGCAGCACCGGCCTGAGCATGCGCCGCGGGCCGACCCCGATCGAGGCGATCACCGGCATTTCCGAGTCGCGGTAGAGTCGCCCGACCGCCAGCATCATGCCCAGCATCAGCGCCAGCGGCAGGATCAGCGGCAGCCAGGTCAGCAGCACCAGGCCGAGCTGCGACAGCATCATCCCGGCCGGCACCCGACCGCGGGCGATGTTGCTGAGCACGTCGGTGAATGCACCGCCAACACTGACGATCAACAGCACCGTCAGGGTGGCGAACGTGGACTGGGCAAACTCGCTCAGCAGGTAACGGTCAAGCTTGGGCATCGGGCTTCGGCATGGGGCAGGCTTGCTTTAGACTCGGGGCTCGTTGGACGGCGGAATGCGGCCACAGGTGGCGCGACCGGTGGCCATTGTGGCTCATGCGCCCGGCCATTCGGCGGATTCACGTGTATCTGGTTACGCGCCCCGCGCGCCTGCTTGCACGTGTGGCGCTCTGATGCCGCTCCACTCCTCACTCAGCCTGGAATCTGTTGCATGGCCCTCGAATTCGACCTGAACCGCGACGCCCCCGCCGCCGCCCAAGCCGATTGCGTCATCGTCGGTGCGTTCGCCGACAACACGCTCACGCCGGCCGCCAGCGCGCTCGACAGCGCCAGCAACGGGCGCATCAAAGCCCTGCTGCAGCGCGGCGACGTCAGCGGCAAGAGTGGCAAGACCACCCTGCTGCACGACCTGGCCGGGGTGACTGCGCCGCGCGTGCTGGTGGTCGGGCTTGGCGATGCCGGCAAGTTCGGCCCGCCGCAGTACCTCAAGGCCGTGGCCGACGCCGCGCGTGCCCTGAAGCTCGGCCCGGTGGCGCATGCGCTGTTCACCCTGGCCGAAGTGCCGGTGACCGGCCGTGACGGCGACTGGGCGATCCGCCATGCCGCGATCGGCGCCGACCACGCCTGCTACCGCTACCTCGCCACCCTCGGCGACAAGAGCAAGCACGACGAGCCCGGCCTGCGCCGCCTGAGCATCGCCGGCGACAGCAACGCCGAGGGCAGCCGCGCCGCGCTCGCCAGCAGCACCTGCACCATGCCGGGGTCGGCGCCGAGGCGGTGGATCTCGCGCGCCGCGGCCGCGGGGTCCTGCGCGGGGACCAGGATCGAGCCTTTGAAGCAGGGGTAGGGGCGGACCCAGGTCGCCAGCGACATGGAGGGGGACGTCCGTCGCGCGCTCGAGGGGTACCGCGTCCTGATCACGGGTGCGGGCGGTTCGATCGGGTCGGAGATCGCCCGTCAGGTGGCCGCCTTCCGGCCGGCACGGCTGGTGCTGCTCGACCACGACGAGACCCACCTGCACGATGCGGCGGCGAAGGTCGGCGGCGTGGCCGAGCAGGTACTGGCGGACATTCGCGACGAGGTCCGGATCCGGGCGGTCATCACGCAGGAGCGCCCCGATGTGGTCTTCCATGCTGCGGCGCACAAGCACGTGCCCGTGCTCGAGGCGCACCCGTGCGAGGCCATCGGCACCAACGTGGTGGGCACCGACAACGTGCTGCGAGCCTGCCTCGAGGCGGACGTCGAACGTGTGGTCTTCATCTCGACCGACAAGGCCGTCCGGCCGCAGAGCGTGATGGGAGCGACCAAGCGCATCGGCGAACAGCTGCTGTTGGCTCGTCGGCCGCCCGACCGCCCGTGGGCAGCAGTGCGCTTCGGCAACGTCCTCGGAAGTCGCGGCAGCGTCGTCCCGACCTTCATGCGCCAGATCAGTGAAGGTGGCCCCGTGACGGTCACGCACCC
>JAHWKC010000323.1 GCA_019348095.1 Pseudomonadota bacterium
CGATGATCACCGCCGTGCTGTCGGCGCTGGTGCTTCGCGAGCGCCCGCCCGGAGCTGCCTGGGTCGCGATCGCGCTTGCGTTCGGGGGCGTGCTGCTGGTGCTGCAGCGCCAGCTCTCCGCCGACGCGCTCGAGCAGTGGGGGTGGCGCATCCCCTTCGCGATCGGCGCGATGTGCGCGGTGCTCGCGCTCTGGCTGCGGCGCGGGCTCGACGAGACGGAGGCGTTCAAGGCGGCGCGGACCAGCGCCCCGACGACGCTCCCCCCGGCTGCCGGCGGGTCGCGGAACCACGACGCGGGCGGCGTCCGCGCCCTGCTCCGACACCCCCGCGAGGTGGCCACCGTGGTGGGGCTCACCGCCGGCGGCACGGTGGCGTTCTACACCTTCACCACCTACGCGCAGAAGTTCCTCGTCAACACGGCCGGCTGGACGCGCGCCGACGCCACCCGCGTCTCGGCGCTCTCGCTCCTCGTCTACATGCTGGCGCAGCCGCTCGTGGGGCTCCTCTCCGACCGCGTGGGGCGCCGCCCGGTGCTCGTCGCCTTCGGCGTGCTGGGCACGCTCGGCACGGTGCCGGTGCTCACCGCGCTCGGCGCCACCCGCTCCGAGCCGCGCGCCTTCGCCCTGCTGCTCGCCGCGCTGCTGAGCGGGTGCGCCGACGACCTCGGCCCCACCTCTCCGGAGCTGGAAAACTCGGTGTTCGCCCTTCTGGGCGGCCTGCGGGTGGGGGAGGCGCTTACGTTCTCCGGCGCCGCGGCGGACTCGGTGTTCCTCGGCGGCGCGGCCGGCTACAACCTGCTGCTGAACGCGACCCTGCGTTCCACCAGCGCCAACCAGGCCGGATTGCTGGGGTTCGGCGGCGATCTTCGCGGCGGCCGCTCGCTGGTCTGGGAAGGTTCGGCGGCGGTGATGCCGGCCCGCATTGGGCACTCGGGGTCGAATACCGGCAGAAGCCCGACAACCTCGGCTTTGCCCGCGAGGACGACTGGCGCGACGTGTTCGCGGCGTGGTTCCCCAACAAGCGTGTCGCAGTGGTGGCCGCATGGGCCGACCTGGGGTCGGTGGCGACGCTGGACCGGCAGCGCGGCCCCTATCTGTCGCTGCAGTTGAGCTACTGAGGTTTGCGCATGCGAGCGTCCAGTCATTGGGTTCTCGCCGGCGCCCTTGCCGCGCTGCTGAGCGCCTGTGCCAGCCTGGCCGGCGGTGCCGGCGATGGCAGCCTCTACCGCAGCCTGGGGGGGCAGGACGGGGTCGAGGCGCTGGTCGATGACCTGCTCGTGGAGATCGTCGAGGACGATCGCATCAACCTGTACTTCGTCGACACCGACGTCGTCCGCTTCCGTGAAAAGCTCATCGAGCAGATATGTGCCGAATCGGGTGGTCCGTGCGTGTATGCCGGCGAACCGATGGGCCCGGTGCATGCCGGGCGCGGCATCGACGAGGCCGCGTTCAATGCACTGGTCGAGGACCTGGTCGCGGCGATGGACGACAACGACATCCCGGTGACCGCGCAGAACCGCCTGCTGCGGCGCCTGGCGCCGATGCACGCGGACATCGTCGAGCAGCCCTGACCCTTGCCGCGTCCGGCCAGCGCCGCTAGGCTTTCGCGACTCTCAACAAGGAGCGGGCATGCGCCGCAAGATCGTCGCGGGTAACTGGAAACTGCAGGGCAGTCGCGCGTTCGCGGGCGAACTGCTCGACGCGGTGGCCGCCGCGGCGCAGCCGCATGGGCTGGAGCGGCTCATCCTGCCACCGCTGCCGTATCTGGCCGAACTCGCCGCGCGCTACGGTGATCGCGGCCTGCAGTTCGGGGCACAGGACGTCAGCGTCAACGACCAGGGCGCATACACCGGCGAGGTCTCCGCCGCGATGCTGCTGGAGATCGGCGCGCGCTACGTGCTGGTCGGTCATTCCGAGCGGCGCGAGCACCACGGCGAAACCAGCGAACTGGTCGCACGCAAGTTCCTGGCCGCGAAACAGGCCGGGCTGATCCCGATCCTGTGCATCGGCGAGACCCTCGATCAGCGCGAAAAAGGCCAGACCGAGTGCTGCCTGCAGGCGCAACTCGCCCCGCTGCTGGCGCAGGATGCCGCGGCGTTCGACGGTGCGATCCTCGCCTACGAGCCGGTATGGGCGATCGGCACCGGCAAGACTGCGAGTCCCGAACAGGCGCAGGCGGTGCATGCGTTCATCCGTAGCGAACTGGCCGCGCAGGATGCTAGAATCGCTGGCTCGCTGCCGATCCTTTACGGCGGTAGCGTGAAGGCCGGCAACGCCGCGGCGCTGTTCTCGCAGCCCGATGTCGATGGCGGTCTGGTCGGTGGGGCCTCGCTGGTCGCCGCCGACTTCAATGCCATCGCAGCCGCGATGGCGCCCTGATGGCCCGCCGGCTTCCGGCTGGCGTCCAAACGCAAGCCAAACGCTAAAGAGTTCCGCCGATGCTGTTGTTCCTCAACGTCATCTATGTGTTGATCGCGATCTCGATGGTCGCGCTGATCCTGATGCAACGCGGCGCGGGTGCGCAGGCCGGCTCGGGTTTCGGCGGCGGCGCCTCGGCGACCGTGTTCGGCTCGCGCGGCGCGTCCAACTTCCTGTCCAAGGCCACCAAGTGGCTGGGCATCACGTTTTTCGCGATCAGTCTGTTCATGGCCTACCGGGCGACCGACCTGGCCAGCGGCGGGGCGCAGTTCGACCAGGACCTGGGCGTGATGTCGCAGGTGCCGGTGGTGCCCAGCACGCCGCAGCAGGACGGTGGCACCACGGTGCCGAGTGCGCCGGCCCAGCAGGCGCCGGCTGACTCCGTCCCGCAGGCGCCGGCCGCTGACAGCGCCGTGCCGGCGTTGCCGGTGGAGCCGCCTCCGGCGCAGGATGCGCCCCCGCCGGCCGGTTGAACCGGGCCCGGCAACAGCTTCGATTTGGTTCAAAAGGCAGCCGGCAGGATCAGCCGGCGCCCCGATCACAGATGATCGGAACGGGTTCGGTGCTTGAGTACGGACCCGCGGACGGGACGACCGGTTTTTGATTTGCCCAGGTGGCGGAATTTGGTAGACGCACTACCTTGAGGTGGTAGCGACTTAGGTCGTGGGGGTTCGAGTCCCCCCTTGGGCACCAATTGAATGCGGTGAATGGCAAACA
>JAHWKC010000324.1 GCA_019348095.1 Pseudomonadota bacterium
CGGGGACGCTGTCCGGCGTGACGATCGCCGTGGCATCACTGGCCGGTCCGGGTCCGGCCGTGCTCACCGGTGCCGCATTGCTGGCCCTGACAATGCTCCCGGCCGCACAGGTCATCGCCGTCCTGGGCGGACAGCGGCGCCGTGCGGAACGTGCCATGCACGTCTCGCAGGATGAGCTGCGCACCCTCACCGAGCGCAGCCCGATGCTGGTCGCGACCCTGGACGCCAGCGGGCACCATCGCTCGGCCAACCGAAGCTACCTGCAATGGCTCGGCAGCGACGCGGGGCAGGTCATCGGCAGATCGCTGCAGCAGGTGTTCGGCAACGCGGCCTTGGCGGGACCGTTCCAGCGCGCGGTCGGCGGGCAGTCGCAGCGGCAGCAGGTCGAACTGGTCGACGGCCGCGTGCTGGACCTGCAGCTGGAGCCGCGCTTCTCCGCCGAGGGCCCGGTCGACGGCGTGCACCTGATCGCGCAGGACGCGAGTTGGCGCGGCGCGCAGGAGCGCCTTGTGGAGGCACTGCTCGCCGGTGCGATGGATCCCAGCCTGGTGCTCGACCCTGCCGGGCTGGTCCTCCGGCTCAACGCGCGCTGCCAGGCGCTGCTTGGAGCGAGCGCCGGGTCGCTGCGCGGCGAACCGCTCGCCGCGTGGCTGCAGCCGGCCGCCGCCGAGAGCGTCGTCGCCGCACTGACACGGGTTCGCGACGAGCGCCAGCCGCAGCAGTTGCCGCGCAGCCTCGAACTGCACGCCCTGCGCGCCGGTGGCGACGCATTTCCGGTCGAACTGCTGTTGGCGCCGATCGAAGGCCCGCGGGGCCTGCAGGTGATCGTGGCGCTGCGCGACCTTCGACCGCAGATCGAGTTCGAAAGGCTGATGGTCGGCACTCGCAACCAGGCCGAGACCACCCTGGACGCCATCGGCGAAGCGGTGGTGGCCTGCGACCTGCAGCAGCGCATCACCGTATTCAACCCTGCGGCGGCGCAGATGAGCGGCTGGACCGAACGCGAGGCGCTCGGCAGTCCACTGGGCGACGTGCTGCGCTTCGTCGACGCGCAGACCGGCGCGCCGGTGCCCTCGCTGCTGGGCGACGCGATAACGCGCAACGCCGCGGCGCGCAAACATTCCGACAAGCTGTTGCTGCGGCGCGACGGCAAGAGTGCTGCCGTGGCCGAGTCGGCGGCGCCGATGCGCGACCGTTTCGGGCAGACCAGCGGTGGCGTGGTGCTGCTGCACGACGTCAGCCACTCGCGTGCGCAGGCGCAGACGCTGACGCACCAGGCGCAGCACGACCATCTCACCGGCCTGCCCAACCGCGTGCTGCTGCACGACCGCCTGTCGCAGGCGCTCGCGCAGATGGAGCGCGGCTACAAGGGCGCGTTGCTGTACCTGGACCTGGACCGCTTCAAGCCGATCAACGATCGCCTCGGCCACCCGGTCGGCGACAAAGTGCTGCAGGAAGTCGCCAGGCGGCTGCGCGAGTGTGTGCGCGAGGACGACACCGTCAGCCGCCAGGGCGGCGACGAGTTCGTGCTGCTGCTGGTGCGCCTGGCCGACCCGCGCGACGCGGCGCGTGTGGCCGGAAAACTGATCGAGGCGATCGAGCGTCCCATCGTCGTGGACGGCCACGAGTTGGGCATCTCGGCGAGCATCGGCATCGCACTGTTTCCGCAGGACGGAAACGACACGGCCACCGTCACCAGGAACGCCGACGCGGCGCTGTACCACGCCAAAGACGGTGGCCGCGGGCGCTACAGCTACTTCACCGACATCATGGGTGCCAGCGCCGAAGAGCGCATGCGCACCGAGCACGACCTGCGCATTGCGCTGTCCAACGGCGACTTCCGCCTGGCGTGGCAAGCGCAGGTGCGCCTGCCCGGCGAGGGCGTTTGCGGCGTGGAAGCGCTGCTGCGCTGGCGCCAGTGCGACGGCACGATGGTGCTGCCGGAGGATTTCCTGCAGGTCGCCGAGGAAACCGGACTGCTGGTGCAGATCGACGAGTGGGTGCTGCGCGAGGCGTGCCGTCAGAACCGGCAGTGGCAGCTCGATCGGCCCTGCGGCATGAGGCCGTTGCCGGTGTCGGTGAACGTATCGCTGGCCCGGTTCGACGCCGACCGCCTGCTGGCGCACGTCGGCAACGTGCTGCGCGAAACAGGCATTGAGCCACAGTGGCTCGAAATAGAATTCAAGGGCGCGCAGCTTTTTTCGCACGACGGTGCCGGGCAGGCGCTGGTCGCGGCGCTCAAGGCGCTCGGCGTCCGGGTGGCCGTGGACGACTTCGGCAGCGGGCAGGCCAACCTTGGTGCGCTGGCGCAGTTCGGGTTCGACACCTTGAAGATCGACCGCGGTTTCACCGGCCAGGTGGAGGACGATGTCCAGGCGCGCGCGGTGATCAGGGCGGTGCTCGGCATCGGCCTTGCGATGGGCATTCGCGTGATCGCCAAGGGCGTGGAGACACAGGCGCAATTGGACGCACTCGTGGGACTGGGGTGCACCGGCATGCAGGGGCGCAGGTTCGGTGAAGCCGAGCCGGCGGATCGGTTCGCAGCCCGCGCTGGCCGGGCAGCGGACACCCGCAAGGAGACGACCGCCGCGGGGGTGGCGAGTGCTTTGCAGTACTAGCCCGCCAACGACGCGCGCTTATTGGGCGCGTCGTCGCACTTCCCTTGACGCCTGGGGAAAGGTTGTGGCGTAGCATTCACCGCACTGGTTGTGCAACTTTGCCGCGGCAGGCTCCAGGCCTGCCGGCCGATCCTGGGCACGATGGCGGCCCAGTCCATACGGAGGTGGACCGAACATTCGCGGTGGCGGCATTTGCTGCTGCCAGGGGGACCTCCGAATCAATGCACCGGATATTGTCGTCGCTGCTGTTGCTGGCCGCGCTGTCTTCGACGGCAGCTTCCGGTCGCGCCTCCGACGCCAGTGCCGCTCCGCCTGGGGCCGTGTCGCCCATCTCCGCGGTGCTGGCCGACCGCGACGGCGACTCCATGCCGGATTCCAAAGGCGGATTCGCCCGGGTTCGCGGCACGGTGACGATACCGCCGGACGTGGTCCATGACCGTAATTTCCAGGCGTACATCCAGGACGACAGCGGCGGAATTTCCCTTTTCCACTGGGAC
>JAHWKC010000325.1 GCA_019348095.1 Pseudomonadota bacterium
TGCGCACCGACCGCGACGCCCTCGCCGAGAAGCTCGAGAGCAAGAAGTTCGGCGAGATCATCGGCTCGAACGCCACCCTCGTGGAGGTGTTCAAGAAGGTCGAGAAGGTGGCGGGCACCGACATCAGCGTGCTCATCACCGGCGAGACCGGCACCGGCAAGGAGCTCATCGCCAGCGAGATCCACCGGCGCTCGCCCCGCGCCAAGGGCCCCTTCGTCGTCGTGAACTGCGGCGCCATCCCCGAGAACCTGCTCGAATCCGAGCTGTTCGGCCACGTCAAGGGCTCGTTCACCGGCGCCGCGCGCGACCACGCGGGCCTGTTCCGCGCCGCCCACGGCGGCACCCTGTTCCTCGACGAGATCGGCGACATGAGTCTCTCCGCGCAGGCCAAGGTGCTGCGCGTGCTGCAGGACGGGGTGGTCACCCGCATCGGCGGGAGCAAGCCGGTCGCGGTGGACGTGCGGGTGCTCGCCGCCACCAACAAGAACGTCGAGGAGGAGATCGCCGCGGGCCGCTTCCGCGAGGACCTCTACTACCGGCTCAACGTGGTGCCCATCGCGGTGCCGGCGCTGCGGGAGCGCCGCGAGGACATCCCCCTCCTCGTCGCCCACTTCGTCCAGACGCTCTCGGCCCAGGAGGGCCTCACCGCCCGCACCATCGCCCCCGACGCGGTGGAGGCGCTCGCGCAGCTCGACTGGCCCGGCAACGTGCGGGAGCTGGAGAACCTGTGCTGGCGACTGGCCGCGCTGGCGCCGAGCGACGCGGTCGGGCTGGCCGATGTCGACGACGCGTTCGGCCACGCCGTGCCCCAGCCGCTCGCGCCACCGCCGGCTGCGGACTGGGATGCGCAGCTGCGGGCCTGGACCCGCGAGCAGCTGGCCGCCGGCACCCGCGATCTTCATGCGACCGCGCGCGAGCGCCTCGATCGCGTGCTGCTCGAAGCCGCGCTCGAACACACCGGCGGCCGCCGGGCCGAGGCCGCTGCACGGCTGGGCCTGGGCCGCAACACTCTGAGCCGCAAACTCAAGCCGACGCCGTCAGGAGGTTGAGGACCGCCGCGGGCATGTTCACCCAACCTGAACCGGCCGCCGGCTAGGGTGCGGCCGGCACTCACCTGCTCCAATACGCCATCTTCCAAGGAGACCTCCATGAAGACCGTCCTGCTCGCCAGCCTCTGCGCCGTGGGCCTGATCGGCTGCAGCTCGGCGCCACCGGTTGCCGACGCGTCCGGTGCGCCCGCGCCCGCCCCTGCGTCGGCGCCGGTGTCGACCGCCGAGTCGGCCACGGTCAACCTCGCCTCGGCCTCCGGAAGCCTGGTCAGCGGCAAGCTCAAGCTGGTGCCGAGCCCCGACGGGGTGCGCGTGGCCGGCGAGATCGGCGGCCTCACCGCCAACAGCAGCCACGGGATCCACATCCACCAGAACGGTGACTGCAGCGCGGCCGATGCCAGCAGCGCGGGCGGCCACTTCGCCCCGGCCGGCAACCCGCACGGCAAGGTCGATGCCCCGACCCATCACGCCGGCGACATGAACAACATCTCGGCCAATGCCGAGGGCGTGGCGCAGGTCGAGGTGCACGCGCGCAACGTGACCCTGGGCGGCGGCGCGGCCAATGACGTCGCCGGCCGCGCGGTCATCGTGCACGCGCAGCCCGATGACTACACCAGCCAGCCGTCCGGCGACGCCGGCGCGCGGGTCGCCTGCGGCGTGATCAGGGTCGACGGCTGAGCCTGCCGACAGATTGCGCCGGCATGTCCGCAGCCCCGGCGTTACGATGACCGCATGACCTGCCTGCGCATCCGTGACGCCCACGCCGGTGACCGCGACCTGCTCGCCGACTGGGCAGTCGCGATGGCGTGGGAAACCGAACACAAGCAACTCGATCCGGGCACCACCCGCGCCGGGGTCGCAGCCGGCTTGGACAATGCCGCAAAGGCGCGCTACTACGTCGCGATGCAGCAGGCCCATGTGGCCGGCGGCGAAACCATCGCGCTGCCGGTCGGCACGCTGATGCTGACGCGCGAGTGGAGCGACTGGCGCAATGGCGACTGGTGGTGGATCCAGAGCGTATACGTGCCGCCCGAGCACCGCCGCCAGGGCGTGTTTGCAGCGCTGTACCGGCACGTCGAGCAACTGGCGCAAAAGGCGCCTGGCGTGGTCGGCCTGCGCCTGTACGTGGAGCGCGACAACGACAAGGCGCAGCGCACCTATGCCTCGCTTGGCATGGTTGATGCGGGCTACCGGATCTTCGAGCAGGAATTCGGCCAGCCCGATTGAAGCGCCGCCTAGGGGCTCCCGTAGGAGCGGCTTCAGCCGCGAGCTCTCACTATCGTCGCGCGATTTGAAAGGATCGCGGCTGAAGCCGCTCCTACAAAAGCGCTGGTCTACCGCAGCAAGTCGCGGCAATCCCCGGCGTGATCGCAATGCACGAACGTCACCGGCACCGCGTGCGCGTGCAGCACCGCGGCGAACTGGCGCTGGCGCGCTTCGAAATGCTGGTGCCGGCGGTGCAGGCGTTCGCGGCCCTCGTCGGTATCGCATGGGGCTTCGGCGGCGTAGCGCACCTGCCACGCGTGCGGCGAGAACAATGCGATCCGCGCCTCGCCGTCGGCGATGGCGGCTAGCTTTCGCGCGCGCTCGGCCCCCTTGTCGCGGCCGGTCAGGAGCGTGATCTCGAGCCCGGCCGCCTCCGCGAGCGGCCGGAGCCCGGCCGCGTGCTGCCGGGCCAGAATCTCCGTCGGGGCCATCATGGCAGCCTGCCCGCCGGCCTCGACGGCCGCGAGCATGGAGCAGCTCGGGCTGCCCCACACGAAGATCCACGCCAAGGTGTTCCGCTCCGACACGTCGATCTTCCCGGAACGCAGCCGGCAGTTCGGGCTGGGGAGCACGACGGCGGCGGAGACGCTGCGGCTGCTGGAGTTGATCTATCGCAACGAAGCGGCCAGCCCCGAGGCGTGCGAGGAAATGCTCGGGCATCTGCGCGCCTGCGAGAACCGCACGAGCCTGCCGCGGTTTCTGCCGGACGGGACGAAAGTCGCGTTCAAGACGGGATCGGTGACGGCCGTGCGGACGGCCGGAGGAATCATCGAGTCGCCGTGCGGGGCGATC
>JAHWKC010000326.1 GCA_019348095.1 Pseudomonadota bacterium
CCCGTGCCGACATCTGTGCCTGGTCCCCGCCGATGCGGCCGATGATGGACCCGTCACGGTCGCCCTGGAGGGCGATGAGGTCGGTGGCGTCGCGCAGCGCCTGCTTGACGTCGGGGAAGCCGCTACGCAGGCCGACGGCGAGCGAGTGCATGATGGCGTCGCCCTCGTCGAGGAGGAGCGTGCGGTCCGTCCGGATCGGGCCCTTGAGGCCCTTGATCTTGTTGCCGAGCCCGCCGACCCAGTCCTTGACCAGCGGCACCTCGATGCCGAGCAGTTCGCCCAGGCGCGCGGCGACCGGCGCCAGCGAATCGCCCTGGCTCCAGGTGCCTTCGGTGGGCCGCCCCAGGTGCGACATCACCATGACCGCCGCGCCTTTTTCCAGCGCCAGCTTCAGCGTCGGGAGGGCGGCGGTGATGCGCTGTTCGGAGCTGATGCGGCCATCGGCGCCGATCGGCACGTTCAGGTCCTCGCGGATCAGCACGCGCTGGCCGGTGAGATCGAGGTCGGTCATGCGGAGGATGGTCACGTGGGCCTCCTGGGGGCGTGGATGGCGCGACGCGCCGAGCCGCGTATTGTCGCGGCGCGTGGCGAGGATTGAAACCGCGGCTCAGTTGCGCGGCGTGCGCGGCGCGCGCCGCAGACCCGCCGCAACCCAGCCCTTCCATAGCCCATCCTGTCCCGTCCCAACCTCGCGCGTTACCGCACCGGCACCCCGCACGGCGAAATCCGGCGGCAGCAACCAGGCGGCACATTTTGTGTTGACCGGCATCATATTCCCCACTATGTTGTGCCTGTCGGTGCCGGCTTTGCGGTCGGCTGAAAAGGGAAGCCGGTGCGGACCGCTCCGATCGAGGGCGAACCAAGGCCGGCGCTGCCCCGCAGCGGTATGGGAAACGAACATCGTCATTGCACTGGGTGCCAGCCGCCCGGGAAGCGACGATCACTAGGCGACGCGCACCGCGTCATGTCCCGAGCCCGAAGACCTGCCGACAGCCGCGCGATGCACACCGCGCGGTGACCGGCCAGTGAGTCTTCGGGGGAAGACGGCCGGTGTCGCAACCGCATCGTTCGATGCGGGCAGCTGGCCGCGTCTCGGCCCGCGCGACACCCGCATCCCACCCTGCTGACTCCGCGCCCGCGGGGCGTGGCCGTGCCGCCGACACCGCGCTGCGGTGGTCGGCCGGTGCGTCCACGTTTTCGTGCGTCGTCCTTCGAGGGGAGGCCGACGAACCGTGCGCCCACGCACCGGAGTCCCGCCATGACCAGCCACGATGCAGACGTTGTCGAGCACGCCGTCGACACCGCCACGACCACCCGCACCACCCACGCGCACCACGACGACAGCCCCGGCTTTGCGCTGACCCCACCCGCCGCCGCGTCCAGCATGAGCGTGACCAAGCGCAACGGCGCGCGCGAGCCGGTCGACCTCAACAAGATCGTGCGCGCGATCACCCGCTGCAGCCAGGACCTGTACGCGATCGATCCGATGCGCGTTGCCACGCGCACGATCTCCGGGCTGTACGACGGCGCCAGCACCCGCGAACTAGACGAGTTGTCGATCCGCACCGCCGCGCTGCTGACCGCGCAGGAGCCCGAGTACGGCCGGCTCGCGGCGCGCCTGCTGGCCGGAGTGATCGAGAAGGAAGTCGCGGCGATCGACATCAACGCGTTCTCGCAGTCGGTGCAGCGCGGCTTCGATCTGGGGCTGGTCAATGCGCGCCTGCTCGGGTTCGTGCAGGCCAACGCACGCAAGCTCAACGACGCAATCGACCACTCGCTCAACAACCGCTTCGACTACTTCGGCCTGCGCACGCTGTACGACCGCTATCTGCTGCGCCACCCGACCGCACGCACGGTGATCGAGACGCCGCAGCAGTTCTTCCTGCGCGTGGCCTGCGCGCTATCGGAAGACGTGTCCGATGCGCTCGCGCTGTACCGGCGCATGGCGCAGCTCGACTACATCCCGAGTTCGCCGACCCTGTTCAATGCCGGCACCACCCACGAGCAATTGTCGAGCTGCTTCCTGCTCGACTCGCCCGAGGACTCGCTGGAGGCGATCTACCAGCGCTACATGGACGTGGCCAAGCTCAGCAAGTTCAGCGGCGGCATCGGGCTGAGCTACACGCGCATCCGCTCGCGCGGTTCGCTGATCCGCTCCACCAACGGCCTGAGCAACGGCATCGTGCCGTGGCTGAAGACGCTTGATGCCTCGGTCGCGGCAGTCAACCAGGGCGGCAAGCGCAAGGGCGCGGCCTGCGTCTACCTGGAGCCGTGGCATGCCGATGTCGAGGAGTTCCTGGAGCTGCGCGACAACACCGGCGACGAGGCGCGCCGCACCCACAACCTCAACCTCGCCAACTGGATCCCCGACGAGTTCATGCGCCGGGTCGAGAGCGATGCGATGTGGTCGCTGTTCGACCCCCGCAAAGTGCCCCAATTGACCGACCTGTTTGGCGAGGCCTTCGATAGCGCCTACTTCGCGGCCGAGGCCGCCGGCCTGGCCAGCAAGCAGGTCAAGGCGCGCGAGCTGTACGGCCGGATGATGCGCACGCTGGCCCAGACCGGCAACGGCTGGATGAATTTCAAGGACAAGTGCAACCGCGCCTGCAACCAGACCGCGCGCGCCGGCAACGTGGTGCACCTGTCCAACCTGTGCACCGAAATCCTGGAAGTCACCTCCCAGGACGAGACCGCGGTATGCAACCTGGGTTCGATCAACCTGTCGCACCACGTCGAGCTGCTTGACGACGGCAAGGCCGCGTTCGACTTCGACAAGCTCGCCGAGACCGTGCGCTTGGCGGTGCGCCAGCTCGACCGCGTCATCGACCTGAACTTCTATCCGATCGAGACCGCACGCCGCGCCAACCTCAAGTGGCGCCCGGTCGGGCTGGGCGTGATGGGCTTCCAGGACGCGCTCTATGAGCTGCGCATTCCCTACGCCTCTCAGCAGGCGGTGGACTTCGCCGACCGCTCCATGGAGGCGGTGTGCTACCACGCCTACTGGGCCTCGACCGAGCTGGCCCGCGAGCGCGGCAAGTACTCCAGCTACAAGGGATCGCTGTGGGACAAGGGCGTGCTGCCCCTGGACACGCTGGCGCT
>JAHWKC010000327.1 GCA_019348095.1 Pseudomonadota bacterium
CCTCGGCGTAGGCCGCCGGGATGCCGGTGACCTCCACCGTGACGTCCTGGCGCTCGAGCAGTCCCGGCAGCACCTGGTCCACGAAGCGCGCCGTGTCGATGCCGGTCAGACGCGCGACCGACGCCGGCCGCCGCCGGCCCTGTCCCTCGACCCAGAGGCCCGGAAGGTCCGGCACGTCGTGCAGGCCGGTGAGCAACGCCCGCTCGGCGTCAGCGTCGCGGAACACCTCCGGCGGGTCCGCCGCCATCGCCTCGAGCGGGACGATGCCGAACGGCTCGTACCAGGGGACGCAGACCGCCAGGTCCGCGGAGCGGAACAGCGCGGGGAGCTCGCGCCGCCCGACCCGCCCGCGGAAGACGACGCGGTCCTCGACACCGGCCTCGCGGGCGAGGTCGCGCAACCGGCCGACCTCGGCGTCGCTGGCGAGGTCGGCGGCCGCGGGGCCGCCCGATTGGACAGGTGATGGCATCAGCCGGGGATGGCTGCGGCTCAGGCCGACTTCAAGGTGCCCTTGGGCAGCACGTTGCCGATCGCGCCCTTCTGCACGCGGATGCGCACGTTATCGGCGATTTCCACGGTGACGAAGTTGTCGCCCAGTTCGGTCACGGTGCCGGCGATGCCGCCGTTGGTCAGCACTTCGTCGCCCTTGGACAGCTTCTCCAGCATCGCCTTGTGCTCCTTGGCGCGCTTCATCTGCGGACGGATCATCAGGAAATACATGATGCCGATCAGCAGGATCGGGAACAGCAGCGACATGCCGCTGAAACCCTGCGCGGCCGGCTGCGCAGCGGCCTGGGCGTAGGCGGGGGCGATCACTAGGTCGAGAAGGTTCATGTCGGACATCCGGTTGGGTTCACGAAAAATAGCCGGGGATTATGGCATGGGCGAGGTTTCGAGCCTCTCGCCCCCGGCAAAGGGTTGCGGTTTGGCTTGCTGGCGTCTTTGTAGGAGCGGCTTCAGCCGCGATCTGGAGCCGGCCGCATGCGAGCATGCAGGCGATCGCGGCTGAAGCCGCTCCTACAAAAGGCCCGGTCGCAGCAATCAGCGGCGGGCCGAATAGAAGGACTCCCGGAACGCCTGGAAGGTTCCCTGCCCGATCGCCTCGCGCATCTGCGCCATCAGCCGCTGGTAGTAACGCAGGTTGTGCAGCGTGCCCAGCATCGGGCCGAGCATCTCGTTGCAGCGGTCCAGGTGGCGCAGGTAGGACCGGCTGAAGCCGCTCGCGCAGGCGTAGCAGTCGCAGCCCTCCTCGATCGGGCGCAGGTCGCGCTCGTATTTCGAGTTGCGGATGCGCACCGTGCCGAAGGAGGTGAAAAAATGGCCATTGCGCGCATTGCGGGTCGGCATCACGCAATCGAACATGTCGACCCCGCGCGCGACCGACTCCACCAGGTCCTCCGGCCGGCCCACCCCCATCAGATAGCGCGGCCGGTCCGCGGGCAGCTGCGGGGCGGTGTGCTCGAGCATCGCATTGCGCTCGTCCTCGGGCTCGCCGACCGCCAGCCCGCCGATCGCATAACCGTCGAAGCCGATGTCCTTCAGGACGGCCGCCGAGCGCGTGCGCAGATCGTGGTGCACGCCGCCCTGGACGATGCCGAACAGTGCCGCGTCGTTGCCCTCGTGCGCCCGCCTGCTGCGCTCGGCCCAGCGCAGGCTCAGCTCCATCGACGCGCGTGCGACCTCCTCGGTCGCCGGATACGGTGTGCACTCATCGAAGATCATCACGATGTCCGAGTCGAGCACCTTCTGGATGCGCATGCTCTCCTCGGGTCCGAGGAATACCTTGCTGCCATCGGTGGGTGCGGCGAAGGTCACGCCGGCTTCGGTGATCTTGCGCTTGTGCGCGAGCGAGAACACCTGGAACCCGCCCGAGTCGGTCAGGATCGGCCCGCTCCAGCGGGCGAAGCCGTGCAGGCCGCCGTGGTCGGCGATCACCTCCAGGCCCGGGCGCAGATACAGGTGGAAGGTGTTGCCCAGGATGATCTGCGCGCCGAGCGCCTCGACCTGCTCCGGCATCACCCCCTTGACCGAGCCGTAGGTACCGACCGGCATGAACGCGGGCGTCTCGACAGCGCCGCGCGGGAAGCGCAGGCGTCCGCGACGGGCGGCGCCATCGCTGGCGAGCAGTTCGAAGGACATGCGGCTCACGGCGCGCTCCCGTCATTCCCGCGAACGCGGGAACCCAGTGTCGTTGAACGAGGCGCCAACCTCTTCGCAACACTGGCGCTTTTCGCGGAAGTCGCTGGGTTCCCGCGTTCGCGGGAATGACGGCGAAATGCAATGCGGTTGCATGCGGTTACGCCAAGGGCGGTCACGCAGTCAGCGCATAGATCGCGATATTGACCGCCAGTTTCGTGTTGTCATCGGCCAGGAAGCGCTTGTTGCGCCAGTCGTAGTCCCATTCGCAGCCGTAGTCCTTGTTGCTGTAGAGCACGCCGAGGCGCCCGTCGATCTGGATGCCCTTGAGGTAGTCGTGCACCAGGTCGTCGCCCCAGCCGTTGAGCTCGAAACTGGTGGCCGGTGGGCCGTCTTCGAACCTGAAGAAGCTGCGGTACAGCGCGTGGTCGTTGGGCAGCTTCGCCATCGCGTCGCCGCCGAAGATTTCCGCCATCTGTGCCTCGAACGACTTGGCGAACAGCCCGTCGATGTCGTGGTTGCAATCGTCGACGAACACGAAGCCGCCATTGCGCCCGGATGCGCCGAACCCGATCTCGCGCGCCTCCAGCAGCACGACATCATCGACATCGCGCTCGACCAGCCCGAGCGCGGTGTTGACTCCGGCAAAACCGCCGCCAACGACGCAGACGCGCGCCTGCGCCCGGCCGACGAGCGCGCCCTGCCCCAGCCCTGCGGGGGCCAGACCGGCGCGGGCAGCGTCCGCGAAGCCGGTCCGACCGGCCAGGCCGTCGGGCAGGGCGCCGAGCAGCGGTCGGGCCGCCAGCATCTCGAGGTCCGCGACGTTGCTGCGCTCGGCCAGCCCCGGCTCGTCCGGCCACGCGCCGATGACCAGCCCGGCCAGGTCGAGGCCGCGGTGCGCCATCGCCTCGAGCGTCAGGGCCGTGGCGTTGAGCGTGCCGAGGCCGGGCTCGGT
>JAHWKC010000328.1 GCA_019348095.1 Pseudomonadota bacterium
CGACCTGGAGGTCGGTCAGGGCGACTACGTGCTCATCCCGCGCGCCACCACGCACCGCTGGGTGCCCAGCGGCGACGGCCCGCTTCGCCTGTACGCCATCGAGGCCAACAGCCACGTGACTCCGCCCAAGCGGTACCTGTCGCGGTTCGGGCAGCTGCTGGAGCACGCCCCCTACTGCGAGCGCGACCTGCGCGGCCCGTCCGATCCCGTCGTGGTCGAGGGCAGCGACGTGGAGGTGTACGTCAAGCACCGCGGACGCGGCCCCGGCGGGCTGGCCGGCACCGTGCACGTGCTGCCCGAGCACCCCTTCGACGTGGTCGGCTGGGACGGCAAGGCGTCCCGAGAGCCGCTCGGCGAGCAACTCGAGTTGGGAGCCGTCGTGACGATGGAGCGCGGAGACGACACCGTCGACGAGGACCTTGATCATGCCAAGCATGGCCGGCGAACCACCGCCCGGGGGGCGGTGGAGGGTGAGATCAAGGCCCAGCTGGTCAGCCGGCCCCTCGAGCTGACGCTCGACTTCCAGCGCTCCACCGGCCGGCGCGTGCCCTCCGGCGCGAGTCCCAGCCACAACCGGTCGACGCCGTGGATCAGCGCCGCCATCTGCTCGACCACCCCGTGCGGGGCGCTGCGGTCGACCGGGATCACGCCGAACCTGCGCAGCAGCCAGCCCAGCCACGGCACCCGGAACAGCGAATCCTTGCCGAGGATCCGGATGTCCAGCCCGAGCGCCATCTTGGCCGCGAAGCCCCACACCCCGTCCCAGTTGGACGAGTGCGGCGCGCCGATCAGCACCAGCTTGGGGATGTCCGGGAACGCACCGACCATGCGCCAGCCACCCAGCCGCAGCGCGGTGCGGCCGATCCAGCGGGTGACGCGGTTCGGCCGTACCCGCGGCGCATTCGGCGGCAGCGCAAGCACGAGGCGTGGGCTGGCGTCGTCGCTGTGGTGGCTCAAGCGATCGCCCTCAGTCCCAGTCGCGCTGGGTGCCGCGGCCGCGCTTGATCGTGCTGCGCTCGCGCTTAGCGCCCAGCCGGCGTTCCTTGGAGCCGCGGGTGGGCCGGGTGGCGATGCGCTTCTTCGGAGCACGCAAGCCGCTGTCGATGAATACCGCCAGCCGTTCGCGTGCGTCCTGGCGGTTGCGCTCCTGGGTGCGGAAACGCTGCGCGCTGATTACCAGCACGCCATCGCCGGTGACCCGGCGGTCGCGCTTGGCCAACAGGCGCTCGCGCACCGGCTCGGGCAGCGAGGGCGAGCCGGCGATGTCGAAGCGCAGCTCGACCGCCGTGGCGACCTTGTTGACGTTCTGCCCGCCCGGTCCGGCCGAACGCACGAAGCGCTCGGCCAGCTCGGATTCGGGGATGGTCAGGGCGGGCACAGCGTCGGCCATGCGCCGACTTTAAGCGAGACGGCGCGAACAAAGAATCCTCGGCCGTGCTCGATGGAGACCGGCGCTCGACTCCATCCACGGCCGCCGCCTGGCTCCCCTCTTTGGAAAAGAGGGGTCGGGGGAGATTTGCTCCGCCCTTCGCAGTCGTCGCGCCAGCCGCGGCTGCGATGCGCGGCCAGAAGAGCAGCCGAGCAAGCTCGGCTCTACGTGGCGTTGCCTTCGAACAACGCCAGCGCACGTGCGAGCTGCGTATCCGGCGGCGCCTGCACCTGGATGCGCGCGCCACCGTGCGGATGCGCGAACGCCAGCCGCTGCGCATGCAACAGCATGCGGTGGATGCCGAGCGTGCGGAAGTTGCGGTTGTGGCGGCCGTCGCCATGGCTGCTGTCACCGATCAGGTGATGCGAGACGTGCTTGAGATGCCGCCGGATCTGACGGAAGCGGCCGGTCTGCGGCTGCGCACGGAGCAGCGCATAACGTGAGGTGTCGAAGCCCGACGACGGCAACGCCAGCTCGGTCGTCGCCAGGCGCTGGAAGCGCGTGACCGCCGGCTTCTTCAGCGGCTTGCCCGGCCCGCCGTCCAGCGCGTGGTCGACCTCGAACTCCGGCGCCGGCCAGCCGCGGCAGATCGCCCAATAGTCCTTTTCGAGCGCGTTGTCCTGCGCGGATGCGCCGCCGGGTTCGTCCCTCTGCGACATCAGCATCTTGCCGAGCTTCGATGCGGTTTCGCGGTCGAAGGCCAGCAGCAGGCAGCCACTGGTCGCGCGGTCGAGCCGGTGCACCAGGAAGATCGGTTTGCCGAACTGCTCGCGCAGGCGGTCGGCGGCAAAGTCGGTCTCGCCGCGTGCGAGAGCGCTGTCGTGGACCATCAGCCCGGCGGGCTTGTCGACCACCGCAAGCGCATCATCGGCGTACAGCACCGGCAAGGCGGTCGCGCACGACGCGGCGGATGGTGGCGGTTCGGGCATGCGCACGCAGCAGCTCGGGCGGCAGGGTCAGCTCAACGCCGCGGCCAGGCCGCCAGCAGCGCCCACAGCCCGCCCAGCCCGGCGATCCAGGACGAAGCCGGCACCGACCACAGCCGCGGGCCGCCGGCGTCCATTCCGTACAGCACCACCGCCACGATCAGCAGCCCCATGCCGAGGATCGCCGCGACCGTGCGCCGCTGCGCCGCGTGGACCGCGCGCGAGAGCTCAGCCAGATCCTCCGAGCGCATCCGCAGCTCGTGCCGCCCCTCGACCTGCTGGGTCAGCCAGGCGTGCAGCAGCCGCGGCATCTGTGGGGCGTGGGTCACCAGCTCCGGCAGTCGCTTGCGGAATTCCGAGGCCAGCCGCCTGGGGCTGTAGCGCTCGACCAGGATCCGCTGCAGCACCGGCTGCGCGACCGCCCAGATGTCGAGTTTCGGATCGAGCAGGCGCCCCACCCCCTCGATGTTGAGCAGGGTCTTCTGCAACAGGATCAGCTGCGGCTGCAGCGTGAGCTCGTAGCGCTGCGCGGTGCGGAACAGCTTGACCAGCACCTCGGCCAGCGAGATCTCGCTGAGCGGACGGGTGAAGTACGGCTCGCACACCGCGCGGGTGGCCGCCTCCAGCTCGTCGATCCGCACGTGCGCCGGCATCCAGCCGGCCTGCACGTGCAGCTCGGCGATGCGGCGGTAGTCGCGGTTGAAGATCGCCAT
>JAHWKC010000329.1 GCA_019348095.1 Pseudomonadota bacterium
TGAAGTACGCCAGCGCCTGCTCGGGCTCGCCGAGGGTCGAGAAGACGACCCCGAGGTTGTTGAGCGCCCGGGCCTCGAGCCGGGGCAGCCCGAGGGCGCGGTAGATGACCAGGCTCTCGAGGTACACGTCGACCGCCTCGCGCAGCCGCCCCAAGCTCCACAGCGTCACGCCGCGGGTGCTGAGGAGCGTCGCGCGCTTGCCCTGGACGACGCGATCGCCGTCGCCGCACAGGGCGAGCGCCTGCTCGGTCAGCGCCGACACCTCGTCCCAGTCGCCGGTCGCCTCCAGGTCCGCGCGCAGCCGCGCCAGCAGGTCGTGGCCGCTGAGCTCGCCCTTGAGGTAGACGTCGGTCAGCACCAGGTCGGCGCCGGTATCGCCCTGGCCGCGGTGGGCTTCCAGGTGCTCCAGTGCTTCCTCGGCGCCGTTGAAGTGCAGCACGGTCATGCCGTGGCGCTCGAGCATGCGCTTGGTCGCCAGCGCCACCACGCGGCTGTCCTCGACGTAGAGCACGCGCGCACCGGGGATCGGCTGGGGCTGCACGTAGCCGCGGATGAACGCGGCCAGTGCGCTGTGGCCGAGCGCCTTGTCGAAGTAGTCGGTGACGTCCTCGGTGAAGCGGCGCGACTCCAGGTGCGCCTGCGCATCGCCGGAGATCACGATGATCGGCACGTAGCTCTG
This sequence comes from Pseudomonadota bacterium, assembly GCA_019348095.1. Classification (GTDB taxonomy): domain Bacteria; phylum Pseudomonadota; class Gammaproteobacteria; order Xanthomonadales; family Xanthomonadaceae; genus Novilysobacter_A. The sequence goes on from JAHWKC010000329.1 coordinate 680, forward strand.
CCCGGAGGCCTCGCGCACGGTGCGCGCCAGAGTGATGCCGTCGCCGTCGGGCAGTGACAGCGCCGTGGTGACCAGGTCGACCGGGCCGGCCTCGAGCGCGGCGCGCGCCTCCTTGATGCTGCCGCAGGAGATCAGCCGGATGTCGGCGACCTCGCGCGCGAGCACGTCGCCGATCAGCTTGCGCACCAGGCGCGAGCCGTCGACCACCATCACCCGCGGGGCGGTGGTGTCGACGTGGCGCAGGTTGCTGCTTTCGATGGTCACGAGGTGGTGGTCATTGCGGGTGCGTCAGGTCTCGGTCGGCCGGGTCTGTCGCAGGTAGTGGCCGGTGACCAGGCCGGCGCCGAGCCAGCCGAGCACGCCGGCACCGACGATCATCGCAGCCGCATGGCGCAACGCAAAGCCGGCCAGCTCGAAACCGCTGCCGTAGCTGCGCGCCAGCTCGGCCAGCGGCGCGCGCAGGGCCAGCCCCGCCGCGCCCAGCAGCGCCAGCGCCAGCAGCCCGGCGAGCAGTCCGTAGCACCCGCCCAGGTACAGGAACGGACGGCGGATGAAGCCGTCGGTGGCGCCCAGCAGTTGCAGCACGGCGATCTCCTCGCGGCGTTGCTGGATGTCCAGGCGCACGGTGTTGCCGACCACCAGCAGCGCGCCGAGACCGAGCAGCGCCGCCAGCACCCAGGCCAGGCGCGTGCCGAAGCGCAGCCAGCCATCCAGGCGCTCGCGCCAGGCGGCGTCGTGCTGCACCAGGTCGGCCTCGGGCAGGGTCTGCAGCGACTGCGCGAGCACACGCTCGTCGCCTGCCGGCGTCACCACCAGCAGGCTCGGCAACGGGTTGTCGCCGCCGCCCTCCAGCGACAAGGCAACGATCGACTCGCCCATGCCGCTGGTCTGGCGCAGTTCGGCCAGGCCCTGCTCGGGCGTGCGCAGCTCGACGGCGGCGATGTCCTCGCGCGCGCGCAACGCGTCGGCCAGCGCGCCGGCACGTGCCACCGCTACGTCGGGTTTGAGGAAGACGCTGATCTGCCGCGCCTCCTGCACCTCGCCGGCAAAGCGCTCGATGTTGCCCAGCGCCGCCCACAGCCCCAGCGGCAGCGCCAGCGCGACCGCCATCACCCCGATGGTCAGCGCGGCCGAGCCGGGCTTGTGCAGCAAGCGGCCCAGGCTCGCGACCAGGCTGAAGACGTGGTGGTCCAGCCAGGTGCCGAGGCGCGAGCGCGACGGCTGCATTGGCTTCGGGTGCGACGGCTTCGGGCCGGCGGGCGTCGTGCTCGATGGACTCATTCGGCCAGGTCCTCCGGCCGGATGTCATCGACCAGCCGGCCGCCGTTGAGCACCATCACGCGCTTGCGCATGCGCTTGACCAGGGCCAGGTCGTGGCTGGCGACCAGCACGCTGGTGCCGAGCTCGGGCAACGCCTCGAACAGCGCCATGATCTCGGCCGACAGGGTCGGGTCGAGGTTGCCGGTGGGCTCGTCGGCGACCAGCAGCGCCGGCTGCCCGACGATGGCGCGGGCGATTCCGACGCGCTGCTGCTCGCCGGCCGACAGTTGCGCCGGCAACGCGTCGATGCGGGCGAGCAGGCCGACCTTGTCCAGCGTCACGCGCACGCGCTTGCCGATCTCGGCGCGACGCAGGCCCTGCAGGATCAGCGGCAGCGCGACGTTGTCGGCGACGCTGCGGTCGGCCAGCAGGCGGTGGTCCTGGAACACCACCCCGATCCTGCGCCGGTGCAGCGCGACCCGGCGGCCACGGACCTTGAGCAGGTTGCGGTCGTCGAACACCACCGCGCCGCGGCTCGGACGCTCGCTCAGGTGGATCAGCTTCAGCAGCGTGCTCTTGCCGGCGCCGGAGTGCCCGGTGACGAACAGCATCTCGCCGGCCGCCACCTCGAAGCTGACCTCGCTGAGGGCTTCGTGGCCGCCGTAGCGCTTGCTGACGTGTTCGAAACGCAGGACGCTCATGAGGGTCCGCCTGACGTGATGCCGGCCAGTATCGGCGGCGGCGGCGGTGATGACCAGCGCAGTGATGGCGTGGTGTCGCGATGCGTTGCGCCGATGGTGTGCGGGTGACCGTAGGGTGGATGTAGCCCTCGCCCCGCGCCACCGCCTCCACCGCGGCCAGGAGGTCGACGCGGCCGGCGTTCTTGGGGAGGAAGCCGACGGCGCCGGCGGCCATCGCGCCGGTCACTTGCCTCGGGCCGTTCGTCCCTTCCGCAGGCATTGGGAGGCAAGTCGCCCAATGTCTTGCCTGAATCTCGCGGGCGCGAGCAGGTGCAGGACGAGGCCTCGAGCTGAGACACGACAGCCGGAACGCTAGTAAGGCCCTGGAGCACGGCTACAGGCTGATCGACACGGCCGAGGATATGGCACCCAGCCCGGTATCGGAGA